>JAFZYR010000144.1 GCA_017616165.1 Treponema sp. | reverse complement strand
ATTACAACTTAAATATTTTGTAAATCATAATATTTCAATTGTGATAAAAATAAGTATGGGCTTTTGGCAGAATGTAGAAGATGAATGTGAATATCTTGGTATAACCAGAAAAGAGCTTGCAGAAAAGGCAGGCTTTTCTGTACACACAATTTCAAATGGTATTAAACGAGATGGTATGCCTGCTGCAGACCTGGCATTGCGTATATCTAAAGTACTGAATGTTCCTTTGGAAAAACTCCTGGGCGTAAAAGATTCCAACAAAATAACAAGTATCACTGAATCAGAAAAACAAAAACAAGACAAAAAATTATTCTCAAAGTATTTGCCTTTAGTCAAGAAAATCAATCAACTTGAAGATGAATCTAAGAAAGCTGTTTTAACAATTATTGAAAAACTAAAATGATTTCCAATTAATTAACATGAATTACGAAATAAAAACAAGCCCATCCTGTCTGTATTGATCAAGTGCAGTATCATGAGAAAGAAATACATAATTATCAGCAATACAAGTTGATATCAAAGCCCTGTCGAATGGATCTTTATGATTTTGTTTTATAGGCAAATTCTTATATTGCATGACAGAAGATACTGGCAACTGAATAATTTTAATTCCCTGCTCCTGACAAATTTGAACTAAATCTGAAATCTCAAGTCCTTGTAAATCTAATTTCTTAATTGAAAGTTTTATTGCAATTTCCCATAAGCTAACAGTAGAAACATATAAATCATTAGAAGGATTTTCAACTATTTCAAGAATACTGTCAGAAATGACATCCGGAGAAATTGCAAGCCAAATTAGAATATGAGTATCTATAAGATATTTCATAAAGCGCAGAGTTCCTCTTCTGACATTTCCCAGGAATCAGAAAAAAATGCCGTAGCTTTTCCAGCAAACTTTCCAAATGTACGCTTTTTAGGAGATTCCATTGGCTTTGAGTTTAAATTAACAAGAGATAAAACAAGATTATAAACTATCAACTGTTGCTCTTCTGTAAGAGTCTCATAATTCTTTTCTAAAAGATCATATGCCATGATATACCTCCATTAAAAAATCTAGTTTAAATATAACATGATTATTGCTTTTTTTCCATAAAAACCGCACTTATATTTCTTTGTGTTTTTCTGGAGGGCAGACTTATCTGTTTACAGCCAATTCCAACAAACCCTTCACTTCTGCCGGAGTTAAATCTCTGTGTTCGCCGGGACGCAGGTCATCCAGATTCACATTACCAATGCGGACTCTTACAAGTGAACGGGTTCCAATACCTTGGCTTTCGAGCACAGTTCTGATTTCTCTGTTTTTTCCTTCTATAAGAGTGATGCTTACCTTGCGTGGTTTTAGAATGCGGCAGCGGACACATTTGTAGAAAGTGTTTTCTACGCGGATGCCTTTTTCAAAGCGGGATGGAAAGTCCTCCGGGACATCCTGGCTTGTTTCTACTATATATTCTTTTTCTATCTGGCTTGAAGGGTGACTGAGTTTGGCTGCGAAGTCGCCGTCGTTTGTGAATAAGATCATGCCTTTGCTGTACATGTCAAGGCGGCCTACATTGTAGAGGCGTTCTTTGTAGGAATCTTTTAAAAGGTCTGCGGCTACCTGGCGGCCTTTTTCGTCGCTGGCAGAACAGACAAAACCTGCGGGCTTATTTAAAAGGACATAGCATTTGCGGGCTTCGGGTTTTATTTTTTTGCCGTCTACTGTGATTGTATCTTCTGAACTTACTTTTGTTCCAAGCTCTGTTACAACTGTGCCGTTTACAGTTACGCGGCCGTCCTGGATGATTTGTTCGCAGGCGCGGCGGCTGGCAACTCCACTGTGGGCAAGAAAAACCTGAAGTCTGATTTTGTCTTCTGTAGCGTGACTATCGGGCAAGTTCGAATCTCTCCTGATCGTCTTCGTCGAGCTTTGGGAGTTCTGCAATTGAATTGAGCTGGAACAGACGCAGGAATTCCTTTGTAGTTCCAAAAAGTGTTGGTCGGCCAGGTGCTTCTTTTTTTCCAACTTCCTTGATTAAGTTTCGTTCAAGCAAAAGGCGGATCATATTGTCTACACCTACCCCGCGGATAGATTCAATTTCGGCACGGGTAATTGGCTGTGAATATGCAATGATAGAAAGAGTTTCCAAGGCTGAACGTGAAAGGCGGCCTTCGCGCTTAGAACCATACTGTTCCTTAAGCACAGCCCAGTATTCCTTTTTAGGCACAAGACACCAGCCGCCTGTAATCATTACAAGCTCAATGCCGGAATCTTCTGAAGTATATTTTTCCTTAAGATTTTCAAGACATTTTTCCACAACATCATCTGCAAGCTGGGCCTTGTTAGCAAGGACCTTAGCAGTGATAGGTTCGCTTTCCAAAAAAAGTATTGTCTCGCACAACGCGGTTTCTTTATTAAAATCCATAATCATTTCCTAGATGCCTACATAATAGTAAAAAATTATGCTCCCGTCAAATCGTGTCCGCGAATTACAGGACGAAAATGAATAAGGATTTTAATAATTGTTTGCCTGGAGTTTTATAAAACACGCGGAGCGAAGGTTCGTGTTTTGCGGAGCTTCATTTTCGCCCTGCGGAGCAAAATACGGTTCTTCGCGGGAGCGGGTTTTATAAAACTCTATAAGTAAGAATTAATTACTTGTAAGTTCATCTTCGTCCGGAACATATCCTTCGTTATCTTCGCGGGCACAGATTTTTATATCCCCGAACATCTTGTTCTGGAAGATTGTAATCATTTTGAACTTAACTGCTTCGAGAATTGCCATGAAAGCGCAGATTACGTCCATTTCGTTACCTTTGCGTGTAAGAAGGTCTGTGAACATACATTCTTTTTTGTCTTCAAGGAGCTCGTTCATAAGGGTAATCTTTTCGTTTACAGAAATCTCCTCGTACATGTTCAGGATCTTTTCGTTTGAATACTGACCCATCATTGACTTGAAGATTGACTGCATCTGCTGGAGCAGTTCCCAGGTGTCTATTTCTTCCCACATGTCGTCGCTTTCTTCAAACGGCAGCACGCGTTCAATTTTCTTGCGTTCAAAGTTCCATTCAGACTGGTCTTCCTGTTCTTCGAGCATAGAAGAGAGCTTCTTGAACTTCTGATATTCAATAAGTTTGTCTACAAGCTCCTGGCGTGGATCTTCATCGTCTTCGTCATCCATATTGAATTCAACAGGAAGGAGCATGCGGCTTTTAATATAAATAAGCTTTGCGGCCCAGCTGTAGAACTCAGACAAGTCGCCCAAGTCTGTCTGAACAGCATAATCAAGATATTCAAGATACTGTTCTGTAATCTGTGCAATCGGGATATCGTAAATATTTACTTTACTTTCGCGGATCAATGACCAGAGCAAATCAAGCGGGCCTTCAAATTCCCCTGCTTTGTATGCATGCTTTTCTTTTACTGCAACTGCTTCTGCTGGTTTTTCTGTTAATTCAAATGTATCACTCATAACTGCCACCTGTTCTATTATGCCGCTTCCGTTTTCTAAATTAAGGTTTTTAAGATAAGCGGTAAATTTTTCCCTTATTTGAGTATCGGCAGAATT
>JAFZYR010000143.1 GCA_017616165.1 Treponema sp. | reverse complement strand
TTGGTTACAGTCATAAAAAAAGCCTGAGGGCGTTCGCTCTCAGGCTTGTCTCTTATGGATTGCCACGTCCCCTTCGCTACGCTCAGGGTCCTCGCAATGACGTGGCGGTTTGTATTAGTACATCATACTTGGATCTGCAGCCGGAGCCGGAGGAGCCTTTGGTTCCGGAATATCAGTAATTGCACACTCAGTTGTAAGTAAGGTACCTGCAACTGATGCTGCATTCTTGAGTGCAGAACAAGTTACCTTAGCAGGGTCGATAATTCCGGCTTCGAGCATGTTTACCCACTTATCAAGGCGTGCATCGTAACCAATGCCCTTCTTTTCGTTCTTTGCACGTTCAGCAATAACGCTTCCGTCAAGACCTGCATTTTCTGCAATCTGGCGGATTGGTTCTTCAAGGGCGCGGCGTACAATCTTGTAACCAACCTTTTCGTCTTCGCTCAAATCCTCTGGGATTGTTGCAAGTGCCTTGGCAGCTTCGATCAAAGCCATACCACCACCGCTTACAATTCCTTCTTCCAGAGCTGCGCGTGTTGCGGCAATTGTATCTTCTACACGGAACTTCTTTTCCTTCATTTCTGTTTCTGTGTTAGCACCAACGCTGATTACAGCAACTCCACCTGCAAGCTTTGCAAGGCGCTTCTGAAGCTGTTCCTTGTCGTATGTAGAAGTTGATTTTTCAATTGCGTTCTTAATTTCGGCAACGCGGTCTTTAATTGCCTTAGAAGCTCCGGCACCGCCAACAATTGTAGTGTTGTCCTTGTCAATCTTAATTGATTTAGCCTGACCAAGAACTTCTGTTCCGCAAGATTCAAGCTTAAGTCCAACTTCTTCGCTTACTACAGTACCGCCTGTCAAAATTGCGATATCCTGGAGCATATCCTTACGTCTGTCGCCAAAGCCGGGAGCCTTAACTGCACAGCACTTAATTGTTCCGCGGATTGTGTTCAAAACAAGAGTTGTAAGAGCTTCACCGTCTACATCTTCACAAATGATAACGAGTGCGCGGCCTGCGTTTGCAACCTTTTCAAGAATAGGAAGAAGATCCTTCATGGCAGAAATCTTCTTGTCATAAATCAGAACAAAAGCATCGTCAAAATCTGCTTCCATGCGTTCGCGGTCTGTTACAAAGTAAGAAGAAATGTAGCCGCGGTCAAACTGCATACCTTCTACAGTGTCTACAGTCATATCCATGTTCTTTGATTCTTCTACAGTGATAACACCGTCTTTTCCCACCTTTTCGATAGCGTCGGCAAGCATTTTACCGATTTCAGGGTCATTGTTAGCAGAAATTGTTGCAATGTTTGTAATATCGTCAGCGCCTTTTACAGGCTTTGCGTTCTTTTTAATTTCGTCAACGGCAATCTTAACAGCCTTGTCCATACCGCGTTTAATTTCGATAGGGCGCATACCTGCTGCTACAGATTTAATTCCTTCGCGAACAAGTGCGTAAGAAAGTACTGTTGCTGTTGTTGTTCCGTCTCCGGCATCATCATTTGTCTTTGAAGCAACTTCGCGAACAAACTGTGCTCCCATGTTTTCGTAAGGGTCTTCCAGTTCAATTTCCTTTGCAACTGAAACACCGTCCTTTGTGATTGTAGGTGCGCCGTACTTTTTGTCCAGCATTACCATTCTTCCACAAGGTCCCAAGGTTGTTTTTACAGCCTTAGAAATCTGTTCAACACCGCTCAAAAGCTTTTTGCGTGCATCTTCACTAAAAAGTAATTGTTTAGCCATTTATATATACCTCTAATATGTAGATTGTCGGGTCAAGCCCGACAATGACAATTTCTTACTATTAAAGATATTAAAAAATACACAATTCGGCAACAAAAATCGGTGGTTTTTTATTTCTAGACAATCTTTGCATTGTGTTGTAAAATGAAATTTATGAGAAAGGTTTTATCTATATTATTCGTTTTGCTCATTGGCGGACTTGCTTTTGCGCAGTCTGCACAGGAAATTACCAATATCCTTAATACGGATGAGGTTACTTATGGTCAGGTTTGCTATCTTTCTGCAATCCATCAAAATCTTATAGCCGAATCAGATGGTTACGACGATGCAATAAAGGTTTTGTACGAAAATGGACAGCTTCCAGAGCTGGTTTCGGGTCATATGGAAGTTTACATGCAGAATCTTGCATATATTTATCTTCAGATGTGGCCAGATGTAAAGGGCGGTCTTTTCTACAAGCTTACAAAGGGATCTCCTCGTTATGCCTTTAAGCAGTTAAAGACAGACGGAATTATTCCCGAGGATGCCGATCCAAATTCAGTAGTAAGCGGCCGCGATGCCCTGAATATTCTTACTGCCTGTATGATGACATACGGTGGTGAAGAAGAATGTATGAGCATGGACGTAGAGTAGGAGAGCCAGAATGAAAAAACTTTTAGTTTCAATTTTTACAGCACTTTTTATACTTTCTGCTCCTCTTTCTGCTTTTGAATGGGGCGGAGTTATCAAAGATGATACAGGAATTACAACTCCAGATTTTAAGGACATAACCTTTAAGCAGTCAAACGCACTTTCGCTTTGGTTCAAGGCTCCTTTGGGAGACAACTTTAAGCTTACTGCCGAAGGTCTTTACAAATACAACCTTTCTGTTTCCAAGGCTTCTAAAGACTTTGTGAACATCCTGGATCTTTCACTTTTTAAGTTTGATGGAAAAATCGATGCAGGCAGCGGCCTTCTTTCTTTGAGCGCAGGTCGTTTTTCTGTAGCAGATGCAACCGGTGCAGTTATTGCCCAGACAAGCGACGGTATTTCGGTTACCTATGCACTTGATACAGTAAAGCTTGGTGCCTATGCAGGTTATACAGGACTTCTTAACGGTCTTAATGTTGCAATGGCCACAGCTCCTGAAAAGAATGTAAAGCTTTATAATCCGGCTTATGCCTATGCACCACTTGGTCTTACAGTAGAGCTTCCATCCCTGTTCCTTAATCAGAATATTACATTGCAGGGTTATGCCTTGCTCGACTGTGGTTCAAACAAAAGCAGCATGTACTACGGTAACATTGTTTTTGCAGGACCAATTACAAACATCATTTATTACAACCTTTCTACATCTTTGGGTTCTGTAAACTTCAAGAGCTTTATGAACTACACAGGCTTTACACTCTATGTATTCCCAACAGAAGAAATTGCAGTGAACGCCGGTCTTGATTTTGGTTCAGCAGAGCAGGGAAGCATGGCAGCCTTTACTTCAGCTTCTGCAAAGAGCGGTGAAGTAAGCGGCAAGATTATTCCAAGAGTAAGCTTTGCCTACGGAACCGATGTAATGTGTTTTGAGCTTGGCGGAAAATACAAGATTGCCTATGACACAGCAAAGGCAAAGTATGCGGGAGCCGGTGCAGACATTAATGCAGGCTTTGTATATAATATTTTCTCCGACCTTCAGATTGGTTTGAATGTTAATACTTTTATAGATACAACAGAAGCTAAGCAGAATAACTTTACTGCTAATTTGAATATTGCTCTTGCATTCTAATGCATGACAAATAGATGGAGGTGATTTTTATGAAAAGAATTATTTCTAAATTGTTTTTAGCTGTTTTACTGGCAGCTCTCACATGTGGTTCTGTATTTGCTGCAAGTGCAAAGGTAACCTACGTTAAAGGTAAGGTTGAAGTTAGTCGCGGAGATTCTTGGGTTGCACTCAAGGTTGGCGACGAAGTAAAAGAAAGCGAAACTGTAAGTACAGGCTTTCAGTCAGAAGTAAGATTGAACTACAACGGTTCTGTAATGGCTGTTCCTGCACTTTCTCGTGTTACATTGGAAACACTCAAGTCTACAAGCTCAAAAGAAACTGTAAGCCTTAAGGTAGACACAGGAGCTGTTCGTTCCAAGGTAACTCATACAAGCGGAAAAAAGATTGAATACGAAGCACGTACATCGGTTGGAGTTGCTTCTGTGCGTGGTACAGACTTTGCAGTATTCTCAACAGGTCTTGCAAAGGTATTCTCTGGTGCAATCGTTTACTTTGATATAAGCGAATACATTCCGCCGGCAACAGATGATGAGGCCGAAGACGAAGAACCAGCCGAAGACCTTGGTCCAGCAGATGCAGTTACTCCTGCAGACGAAATTGACGGCAATGCTCCAAAGGGTGCAAAGGTTGTTGGCGCCGGACAGTCTTCTACAATTGACAAGGATGGACAGGCCTCTGATCCATTTGATGAAGCCAAAAAGCGTGCTACAAAGGCAAAGAATGCAGTTGGTTCTGCTGCCGACAAAGATGGTCAGGCAAGTGGTGCAGCTGGTGCCGCCGGTGCAGCTGGAGGCTCTTCAGCACCTCAGGAAGGAGACATGGAGCTTAATTTGAAGTTTAAGAAAAAGAATTAAGCTTTAATATCTGGAGAATAAAAGTCTGGACGTAATTAGTGTTAAAAACATAAGTTACTCCTATTCCCTCCAGCAGAACAATCCCGCCCTGAATGATGTTTCTTTTATTATTCAGGACGGTTCTTATACGGCAATCGTAGGTTCAAACGGAAGCGGAAAGAGTACAATTTGTCGCCTTATATGCGGACTCCTGCCAATACAGCAGGGGTCTGTTTTTGTAAATCCTCAAAAAAGAATCGGCCTTGTTTTTCAATCCCCAAAGGATCAGATTGTAAGCAGCAAGGTTTACCGCGATACTGCCTTTGGCCCTCAAAACCTAAAGCTCAAGCCTGCCGAAGTTGAGCTGCGCACCATTGAGTGTCTTTCTGTAACAGAGCTTTTGGATAAGGCAGAAGCTCCTTCCAATTCACTTTCGCTTGGACAAAGCCAAAAGCTTGCGGTTGCCGGTGTGCTTGCAATTTCGCCCGATATTTTTATTCTGGATGAAGCGGTGAGCATGCTCGACAGTGTTTCGCGCCAGAACATCTATGAGCTTCTAAGGACTCTTCATAAAAAAGGAAAAACAATAATTCATATTACGCACGACCTGGAGGCTGTAAAAGAAGCTCAGAATGTCATTGGAATGGAAAACGGCGGCATCTTTTATAACGGGCTGGTATCAGGCTTTCTGGATACAAAGGCTTTTGTACGAAAAATTACAGGTGAGCCGCTCAAGGTTTGCGACAGAAGTGATGGTGGGCTGGATGCTGCTAGCGTTGATCCGACCTTTAGCTTTAAGGACATTTGCTTTTCGTATGAAAAAAATGAACAGGAACCAGACTCAAGTCCATTCATTAAAAATGTTTCCTTTGATTTATACAGTGGTACACTTACAGCTCTTACCGGTGCTTCCGGGGCAGGTAAGTCCACACTGCTAGAAATTGGAGCCGGGCTTTTAATTCCACAGCAGGGCACGGTTTATTCTAAGGAGCATCCCGCCCTTGCACAGCAAAACTGTTCTGCCGCACTTTTCGAAGCCTTTGCCGCAGATGATGTAGCCTTTGGTCCAAAAAACAGCGGTATTCACAAAAAGGAGCTGGTAGCTCTTGTCCGTTCTTCTATGGATATGGCAGGTCTCCCATTTGAGGTATACGGGGAACGTCAGTCTGCAGGTCTTAGCGGAGGAGAGCAGCGCCGTCTTGCAATTGCGGGCATTCTTGCAATGAACCGTGACGTAATCTTTTTTGATGAACCAACCGCAGGTCTGGACGGAACTTCGCGCAGCACCGTAATGAAAATGATGCGTACCCTTGCCGATCAGGGCAAGACCGTGCTTTTTACAACGCATCACAAGGACGAAGCCGATTTTGCCGACCGCGAAATAAAAATCGAAAACGGCCAGATTGTTAGTGATACGATGCCACGTGTTGGCCTTGAATCGAATGAGGCTCCTGAGACTCTCGAAGGGTCCCTTTCCCCAATCCCCCCATACCCTTCAGCCAGTATGCTCACCTCACTCAAAAATGCTTCCAAAAGCCTTTCGGGCTCCGGCTGGAAAAAACGTTCTCCTTTGGAAAAGCTTGGCCCTGGCCTTAGAATTCTTTTGTTCCTGGCTTTGTTTGTAACATCACTTTTGTCCAAAAATATTATCATGTGTTCGGCCATGCTGGTTGTTTCCATCATTTACTGCACTCTTGCAAACTTCCGGCTCAAGCGTATCCTTTTAAGCTTTGTGCGCATTCTACCGTTCCTGTGTTTTTTTGCACTTTTTCAGCTTATGTTCAGGCAGCCGCTGGCAGACGAAATACGCTACACCACCTGGAAATATTTTACTGTAACACCGTCCAAGCTGCTGTTCTGCCTCAATTCAATTTTGAGAACCTACGCCTGTCTTTACTGTGTAAGCGCTTTCTTTATTTCAACACCGGAGCAGGATTTAATAGACGGACTTCGCAAAATCATTCCAAGCCGCAGCTTCATCCTTGTGCTCGAGGTAATCTTCCGTTTTATTCCGCTGCTTGTGGATGAGTCGGAGCTTATTGTAAAAACTCAGATTATCCGCGGAGGGCTTGGCAAGGTTAAAGGAAAGCTTGCAAAAATAAAGGCTGTTGTCCCGCTGGTTGTTCCGCTTATCATAAGAACAGTAAGGCGCTCGGAAATTCTTGCAGATGCAATTACCATGAGAGGTTTTAATAAAAAATGAAAAATCAATTCAATATGTGCCCTATGTGCGGCAGTAAAAAAATAGAATGGCGCAATGACCGCAAGTGGTTGTGCCCCGATTGCGGCTTTGATTTATACTGCAACATTGCTGCTGCCGTTGGAATTGTCCTTTACGACGATGCACAAAATGTTTTGTTCGAAGTTCGCGCAAAAGACCCGCGCAAAGGCTTTTTGTGTCTGCCCGGTGGCTTTGTAGATGCCAAGGAAAGCACCGAAGATGCCATAGTCCGTGAATGCCGCGAAGAGCTTGGAGCCACTCTTAGCGAGCAGGAGGTTTCGTATTTATGCTCGTTCCCAAACATCTACGAATACAAAAACATTGAATACAAAACCTGCGACATTTTTTTTGCCGCCCGCCTTCCCGCCAGCTACAAGGATATGAACGATTTTGTAAAAACCCTTCATCGCCAGGAACGCGAGGTAGTGAGGTTTGAGGTTCACCGCGTTGCCACTGCAGAAGATGTAGAATCCCTCCCTTTAGCCTTCCCAAGTGCCAAAAATACATTATTAAAGTGGGTAAATGCCCCACGTCATTGCGAGGAGCGCAGCGACGTGGCAATCCACAACTAAAAGGAGGCATTATGCTTGCCAGTAACTACATAGTATATGCCGCCCTGGCCTTATACGTTATCGTCCTTCTCACCATCCCGTTCCGCATCAAAAAGCACGGAAAGGAGTCGTTAAAAGGCCGTGGTGCTGCCTTCTGGGCCCGAGAGGCCGCTATCTTTATTGCCGCCGCCGCCATCATTGTGCTGTGCCGCTTTATCCATTTTGAACCCTTCCCAACTGTTGCCTTATGTGGCTGTGGCGTCCTTGCCGCCTTGGTCGGAACTCAGGAGCTATAAAAAAAGGCCGGTCCTTCCGAACCAGCCAATATATGTAATCAACCCGGAGCTAAGCTTCTACGGGCTGCAAAAACAAAAGGCTGTCAGAAACTGACAGCCCTCTGTAATAAGGAGTGGATAGGAGTCGAACCTACCAATGATGGTTTTGCAGACCAGTCCCTTACCGCTTGGGTACCACTCCGTTGGTTTGTTCAATATAGCAAAAAAGACTTTGGTTGTCAATCCATCAAAAAAATGTTAAAATAATCTATAATATTTTTACCGGAGAATAACGTATGAAAAAATCTTTCATCGCTTCATTTTTAGCTATGTTGGGTGTGGCATTATTATGTATAAGTCTTACTGGTTGTGAAAACTTTCTCAATGGAGCAGATATTAAAGCTCAGTTAGATAGTATCATCAAAGATGCTAATGCTCCAAAAATTCAAATTTACATAAAAGCAGATGAAAATGTAGGCACAATTTCGCCTAATGGTTTATTTGAATGTAAACAGGATTCGAGCTTTCTTATTTTATTTGAACCAGTTGCCGGTTATAAATTTATAAAATGGGAAGTTGTTAATCGTGTTACTGATGAACCGATTTCAGGTGCTGTAATTTTCGAGGATGAAACAAAAAACGAAACTCGTGTAACGGTAAAAGAAAATATTGCGAATATTAAAATTCAGCCTGTTTATGTTGCTCTACCTTGTATTGTTTCATCAACTCCTGACTATTATGATTCTGGTGTTTATGCAAATATGCCAATTGAGGTGAGTTTTAACATTCCGATGATTAATGATGATGGTTCTGCTTTTAATTTTTCTTATGATAATATTTCTATAGTTTCCAATGGAAAGCCTGTTGAACAGTATTTTTCTGCCCCTAATCTTAGTATGGATGGAAAATCTTTAATAATTTATCCTAAGGCGTTGGAATTTCAAGAATATATTGTAAAACAAGGTAAAAGGGCTGTAGATGTTCAAGTTAGTTTCAAAACTGATTTGATAAGTATAACTTTAGGAGGAGAAAAGTATTACTTATTCCATAATTCTAAAACAGTCTTTTCATATAAAGTAAATTCAGCTCTAGAGACCGTATCCCCTTTATGTGATGATCTTATTGTCTCAAAGACCAAAGATGGAATTATTCTTCCATCGGAAGATTCTTCAGAAACTCAGTTTAATGATCTTAATGTTGTAAAAGATCATGCAGTAGGAAAATATATATATGTGCACGGAGCTGCTTTTGATAGTGATAGTGGTGTAAGATCAATAGTTTTGGAGGAAACACCTCTTACTGACAAGGCTGGTGACAGCGTAATGCCAGTTACTAAGAAATTTGTTTATGAAAAAGAAGATATCGTTATATTCCAAGAAGAGAATAAACAAATTGACTTTATGCTGAAACATGAGCTTAATGTTGATGATGGTTGTTTTTATTTGAATGTATATGTAGAAGATTATTGTGGAAACAAGAGTGAAAGTACAAAATATAAGTTAATTAAAGATACTTATACAGGAATTGATGATATTTTTGTATATAATTATGTATATGTTAAGCATGGATGGGGTGGTGCGTTCTTAGCGGATATAAATAAGACTGAGTTCGAAAATGAAATATCTAATCTAAAAATCTATATAGAGAGTGATTTAGATTCATCTGTTTCATCAAGTGGTGATTATTATTTTGGCAGAAGAACAGAAATAAAAAAAATTATTTATAAATCATATGAGTATCCTCTGAATGATTTAATTGTAAAATGTAAGTATATTTCTACAGAAGGTCCTGTAGAAGAAAGAATGGTTATAAAGCAAAGTAATCTTATAGCCAATAATACAACTTCAAAATACTGGGCTTTGGAAAATGGTTTAAAAAATGTTAATTCTGTTGCAGGGTTAAAGTTTACAATATCAATAAGTGATGATTTTGGTAACTATGAAGAAAAGGAATATCAGTTTCCATCTACTGTAGAAACAATTAATAAGATAGACACTTCTTCTAGTAATAGTACGAAAGTATATTTCAATTCTTCTGCACCGTGTAATGGAAATGTCTGTTTTACAACAGATAATACAAAATGGTATCCAACTTTGTACTCCCCAGATAAAATCATACAATTTTCATCTAATTATAATAAAGACGTTGCTTTATATACTTTAGATAATGGGTGTCTTTTGTTTGGTCCAATTAATACTGTGGCTATAGATGATTCTGTTGATGGAGTTGTAAATAATGAAACAAGGGAAGAAGCATTAAATCTTCTTGTTCCTTCTATTACTTATTCCAAAGGAACCAATTCTGGTTCATTATTTGTTACAATGAAATTTGATAGTAACGTATGGGATTATTGGGATGAGATACAATTTAACGATAAGTATGTAGGTAGTTATAATGATATTAAAGATAGTGATAGACATTTGTTAACAAAAGGTATCACAACGTATGTTTATGAAGATGAAGATGGAGTAGCATATACTTATAATAATTCTAAAATCACAATGAACGCTACGAAAATTTCTCAGGTTGTAAAAGATGACTCTGGGAATATTACACAAATTGAATCAATTTCTGGTTCAAAAGATATTATTCTACCTTCAGTACCTTATGATTGTTATACTTTTCCTCCAAATGTCAAATTGAAAGATTATTACAGTATGGTAGATGGAAAGTTTGTTATAAGTCCAATAACTGTATCATTGGCTTATAATACACAGGAAATTAAAAGAGTTATATATTGGGAAAAATATGGAACAAAACATGTGGATGGATATATAAAAAAAGAAGGAACAGGACTTGGTTCTGACAAAATGTACTTTTATTATCCTGTCGAAAATTTTTTAGAGTATGGAGATGTAACTTTTATTGTAGAAGATGAGAAAGGTAATACTTCCGAGCCTGTAACTATAAAAGAAAATAAAATGCTTTATATTTCAAGAATTGATTCGACAAATAAAGTTTCGCTATCTGAACAATTGGATACAAATGGCTCAAATAAATATTATGTACATTTTTCTTCTTTTGATAATTCTGGATGGTCTTCAGATCATTACTTTCAAATACAACAATGGAGTGGGGTGATGAATTCTTGTACTATTCCTAATCCAGCATCAACTGGTTATATTCCTGAGAAAAAGTTTGTCAGGTTTTATATGACCACAAGCAATGATTATCAAGATTATCTGCATTATTCAAAGTATTCGTATTTCTATTATGATTCAACTGATAGTAGTTCACACATTGGATATATAATTGATGATAATAGGGGTATTTTTATCTTTTCAGAGATACCTGTTTATGTATATACAGTTAGTTCTAAGCTTCCTTATGATCAGTGTTCAAAATGGGACGTTTCAGATTGGGAAGCAAGTTTTCACAAAATTTCAAATGAAGTTGTGATGGATTTTCAAAATGAGGCAAAGCGTTACCCGTTGGATTTAACATCACTAGAACCTGGCGACAACTATGTTGTAATAGTTCACTTTGCCGATGGGCATACAGATATGAGTGCAGTAAGGCATTTTGAATAGGAGCAGTAGCTCATCAACAAAAACGGCGTCCGCTTGTGCAGACGCCGTTTTTTAATTATTTCTTTTTTTGCAGCTCTAAAACTTTTTCTTTTGAAAGTCCGGTTATTATAGAAACTTGCTCGGGTGACAGGTTCATTGCCAAAGCATTTTGGGCCGCTTCTTCAGCCTTTTGTTGAGCACCCTGTTGTATACCTTGCTGTAATGCTGCGGCGGCACGTTCATCGCCGTATTCTTCTACAATCCTACTTGCCATTTGTACCCCCGTTTCATCCTGTTTATAAAATCTTACCTTTTCGGCAAGTTCCGTGTAATACATTTCGTCGGCATTTGGGGTGGAAAAGTCGTGCATCAGTTTTCCAAGTGCATCTTCACCCTTGTATTCGCCGTTGACGTACATTATATTACAACCATCATTAAAAAGCAAAGGATTTCCATCTTCATCATTAATGTTAAGAGTTTTGTTAACAAAATAAAGTGGTTCATCTTTGCCGAATAAATCATGCTCAAGAATAAAGATGATGTAAAGATTAGGGAGCATATCAAAATCTTCCTTTCTCTTAAGAGTATGACTGTCTATCATTGCCTGATGATAACGAATTCTTTTTGCACCGGCTCCTTTGTCGGCTCTTTGAATTTCAATGTTATATTCGGTCTTGAAAATATCTTCTGCCACAATATCAAGCCTTACCGACCGACCAAACAGATTATACTTCTGATCCTGGGTCATTGATTTTGTGACTGTAAGATCATTTCTGTTCAAAAGAATTCTAATCAGCAGCTCCGTTGCTTTTGTGTCTCCGCTGAAAACCACGGTCATAAGTTCATCATCAATGAGCCTTAGCTTTTTAATCCGTTCTAAGGTGGCCGGATTAATGTTGTTAAATACTGTTTCTGCCATAGAAACCTCCTGTGTAATTTTTCTATAGTTAATATGGCTAAAAAATGGGACTTATTACAAAAATTTAGGAAAAAAAATGAAAAAAAGTGAAAAAATTATCAATATATGCTATAATTTTAATGTTATTAGTTGCAACGTGCTTTGCACCTGATGATTCTCTGAATAGTAATTCATGAGCTGCTACACGAACCTGTGCAGTGCTCTACTACGGAGATTTTTTATTCTATTCAAAAAGGACATTAATTATGTCGTTTAGCGAAATTGTTACAAAAATTGATGATTTTGTCTGGGGTGTTCCGACAATCATCCTTATTCTTGCAACTGGTTTGATTCTTACAATCGCTGCAAGAGGTATTCAGTTTACTAAGTTGGGAAGAGCCTTTAAGGGTATCTTCAAGAAGAACGAAGGACAGGGAGAGCTTAGTGGCTTTGCTGCTCTTTGTACTGCACTTTCTGCTACAATCGGTACAGGAAACATTGTCGGTGTAGGAACGGCTATTGCAGCCGGTGGTCCGGGAGCCCTCTTCTGGATGTGGATTGCCGCAATTTTGGGTACTGCTACAAAATATGCAGAATGTATGCTTGCAATCAAATATCGTGAAGTAAAAGAAGATGGTCACGTTCTTGGTGGACCTTTCTATACAATCGAAAAAGGTATGGGACCAAAGTGGAAGTGGCTTGCAGTTTTGTTTGCCGTATTCGGAGCCCTTGCCGGTCTTATGGGTATTGGTACAATGACTCAGATTAACGGTATTACTTCTGCTGTTAATATGACCTTCAGCAATTCTGGTACTGCTTTTGTGATTGGCGAAAACGCTTATTCATGGGCTACTGTAATTGGTGGTGCTGTAGTAACACTTTGTGCTGCTCTGGTAATCATTGGTGGTCTTAAGCGTATTTCTAAGGTTGCCGAAAAGGTTGTTCCTGCAATGGCAATCGTTTACATCTTCCTTGGACTTTCTGTAATCATTATGAACGCTTCTAAGGTTCCAGCTGCTTTTGCACTTATCTTTAAGTCTGCATTCGGATGGAAGGCTATGGCCGGTGGTGCTGCCGGTTGGGTTATGAAGCAGGTTCTTGATTCTATGCGTAAGGGTATTGCCCGCGGTATCTTCTCTAACGAGGCTGGTCTTGGTTCTGCTCCTATTGCTGCAGCTCCTGTACAGACTAACGAACCTGTTGAACAGGGTCTCGTAAACATGACTGGTACTGTAATTGATACACTTATCGTATGTACAATGACTGGTCTTGCAATTGTTCTTGCTATGACTGATGCAGGCTTTATGGATCTTTACAATGCAAACGGCTGGGCTGGAATTGAGCTTACTGCAAATGCTCTTTCTAATGTTCTTGGTGGTGACGGTGTTTCTGTTCACTTCCTCCTTATGCTTTGTCTTGCATTCTTTGCATTTACAACAATTCTTGGATGGGACTACTACTCAGAAAAATGTCTTGAATATCTTACAAACGGTAAGATGGGCGTTGTAATGGTATACCGCATCCTTTATATTGTTGCCGTTGCAATTGGACCTTACTTCACTGTAACTACAGTATTCGACATTGCCGATATCTTTAACGGTTTGATGGCAATTCCTAACTGTGTTGCACTGATTGTGCTTGCAGGTGTTGTTGCTAAGGAAACAAAGGCATACTTCGATAAGTATCCAAAACTTCAATAATCATATAGTTGACCCTATGTTAGGGTGACATATCGTCATTGCGAGCCGAAGGCGAAGCAATCCACATTATAAAAGGTATTGTCCTATGTGGATTGCCGCGTCGTTGCACTCCTCGCAATGACGTTTTTTTCCTGGAGGAATACTATGGCCAAACTCAATATAGATAAATACTTGGAAAGCAAAAAGGGAAAGCCGATAAATCCTTTTATCTTTTTTATAATGCGAACTGTTGTGGCCAAATCTCAGGCAGCACCTATGAATGTTCATGTTGAAAATGATACAAATATAAACAAGGCTAAGGGACCAATTCTGGTGTTCAGTAACCATAGCTCACGCTGTGACTGGGAATATATTGGTATGGCTGTCAAAAAGCCAATTAACTTTGTTGCTTCTAATATTGAGTTTCACCGCGCTCATATGCACGCAATCTTTAAAATCTGTAAGGTAATTCCTAAAAAGAACTTTGTTTCTGATTTTCACTGTATCAAGGAAATTGTGCAGATTATTAAGGCTGGTGGAAGCGTGCTTTTGTTCCCGGAAGGCAAATCAAGTATTTCGGGTACAAACCAGCCTTTAACTCCAGGAACAGGTAAGCTTGTAAAAAAGCTCGGAGTTCCTGTTTATACAACAAGAATTACCGGCGGTTATATGTCCAACACTCAGTGGAATATTGCAAACCGTCCTGGTAAGGTTATTGTAACTGTAAAACAGCTTTATACTGCAGAACAGGTAAATGATCCTGCTCTTACTGCAGAAAAAATTGAAGAGGCAATTGCTGCTTCTATCTGGGTTGATGATTTTGAATGGAACAAGGAAGCACGCGTAAAGTTTGCCGGAAACGACACAGTTGCTAACAAGCTTGAAGAGCATTTGTTCTGGTGTCCTAAGTGCGGTGCAGATTTGAGCATGCACGGTGAGGGCAATAAGTTTAAGTGTACAGCCTGCGGCAACGGCGTTACAATCAATGAATATTATGATTTGATTCCTGACAGCCCGGACTGTGTTGTACCAAAAAATATGCGAGTATGGTACGAGCTCCAGCGACGATGGGTTTACCGCCAGGTTCGCGACAACCCGGACTTTAGTCTTGAAGCAAAGGTAAAGCTTGGTATTCAGCCGACTGACCACTATGTAGACAAAACTGTAACTGCCGAAATTGTTGGTGAAGGTGTTATGAAGGTTACCCGCCAGGAATTCTCTTATGTGGGAACAAAGAACGGCGAGCACTTTGAAATTCACTGTCCTGCAAATGCAGTTATTTCAATGGTTATGTCTACTGACTCTTCTTATTTTGGCGGCTTCTTTAACGGACTTTATTACGAGTTCCAGCCGGAGCAAAAGGTAATTACCAAGTTCCTTATGGCTATAGAAGAATGTCACCGTCTTGCCGGTGGTATCTGGCAGAACAACATTCCGCAGCAGCAGTGGATTTATGAGGATGACAAGCCTACAGATAAGCAGGAATATTATCAGTAAAAAAAAAGCAGAGCACTAAGACTCTGCTTTTTGGATTGCCACGTCACTGCGTTCCTCGCAATGACGTGTTTTTTTTATGCAAAAATCGGTCTAACTCTATTTACTGTATCGCAGGCCTTGAGTTTTTCGATGATGTCGTCGGTTACTATACCGTCTACGTCGATGATGTTGTAAGCTACGTCGCCGCGGGCCTGGTTGATAAATGCAGAAATGTTGAGCTTTGCTTCACCAAGAATAGTTGTGAACTTAGAAATTGTGTCAGGAATATTCTTGTGGCTGATGCAAAGACGTGTTCCACCAGCTGGAATAGGGTTGTCTGTAACTGTTTTAGGGAAGTTTACAGAGTTTACGATATTTCCTTTTTCGAGGAAGTCCTTAAGCTGAGCAGCGGCCATAACAGCACAGTTGTCTTCTGCTTCCGGAGTAGATGCTCCAAGGTGAGGCATACAAACAACCTTTGGATGATTGAGCAATTCTTCTGCAGCAAAGTCTGTGATGAGGGCAGCAACCTTTCCTGAGTCGAGGGCTGCGATGATGTCTGCATTGTTTACAAGACCACCACGTGCAATGTTGATAATGCGAACTCCGTCCTTCATGTTCTTAATGGCAGCAGCGTTGATCATGCCCTTTGTATCATTTGTCTGTGGAACGTGGATTGTAATGTAATCACACTTTGCATAAAGGCTGTCCAAAGTTTCTGCAATCTGAACTTTCTTGTCGAGCTTCAAAGCTGAGTTTACAGAAAGGAATGGATCATAACCAATAACGCTCATACCAAAGTGGAGTGCAAGGTTAGCAACCATATCACCAATAGCACCAAGACCAATTACACCAAGTGTTTTTCCCATCAATTCTGGTCCAACAAACTGACTCTTTCCTTTTTCTGCAAGGTCAGGAATTTCATCACCTTTTCCGGAAAGTCCTTTTACCCATTTGTTAGCGTCAATAACAGGACGGCTGGAAAGAAGGAGTGCAAGCATAACAAGCTCTTTTACAGCGTTAGCATTTGCACTCGGAGTATTGAATACTACAACACCCTTTTCTGTAAGCTCAGGAATTGGAATGTTGTTTGTTCCAGCCCCTGCACGTGCAACTGCCTTAACATTGTCTGAAAGCTGCATTTCATGCATATCAGCAGAACGTACAAGAATAGCGTCAGGGTTATTGATGTCTGTAGCAATTTCGTAGTTATCGCGGTCGAGCTGGTTGAGTCCGACAGTTGCGATTTTATTTAAAGTTTGAATTTTGAACATAGTGTTTCTCCTTTTGTTGTAGGGAATAGGGGATAGGGGATAGTAAGCCGGGCGTTGCGGGGCGGCGTTTGAGTCCCGCAGAGGGGGTAGTGTAAGACCGC
>JAFZYR010000056.1 GCA_017616165.1 Treponema sp. | reverse complement strand
CCATTTAAGCTTGCGCGAATTTGATGATAAAATGAAGCGTAAGAAATATGAAGAGCAGGGTGGTATATGTCCTCTTTGTAAAAAGCATTTTGATATTACCGAAATGGAAGGCGACCATATTGTTCCTTGGAGTCGTGGCGGTAAAACTGTTTATGAAAATTTACAGATGCTGTGCAGGGTTTGTAATAATACCAAGAGTAATAAATAAGGTTTGATATTCCTTTATAAGCTTTTCCAGGCTCCATGCTGCGTTTGCCGGGCTTGTGCTTGGGAGGCAATGCGAATGTATGTTGAAACGCTGCTCATATTTTGGGGCACAGAATTTCTGCCATAAGTTATATGCAGTTTTTCCGGTGCAGAAAACGTGGTGGATTTTTGATTTTTCAAACAATGGTGTAAAGTCATTTGGAACTGCGTTTTTTATGCTTGAGTCTGCGGCGCCGTGAATGTCACAGGAAGCCAGGACATCCCATAGGGCAAGGTTGTGGCGGAGTATAAAGTCGCGGCGCTCTTTGATTGCGGCATTTGTGTCGGGCGCGTTATTGGGGCGCGTCAGTGTTTCTCCAAAAACTACAGGAAGAACTTTCCAGAATCTGTTCTGCGGGTGCATATAAAAAAAGCCTGCGGTGCGGCTGGCAGGAGAAGGCATTGTGCCAAGAAAAAGAATCTTGCTTTCGGAATTCCAGACCGGTGGAATTTGATGAATTATTGTTTCGTGTGCGTTCTCATTCATTTTAGTTTTCCCAGCTCGGCACTTATGAGTTCAAAATCTTCCTGAGTGATATTGTGCTTTGGCATATCTACGTGACCATCTGTAAATGTCACACCTTCTGCTTCCAGTTTGTTTCGCTGAACATCAGGGCCACCAAAGGAAAAGCTTCCTGAACAAAAGCCCTTTGAGTTTACAACACGATGGCACGGTGTAATTTCATTACTTGGATTTTCGTGAAGTGCATTGCCGACATAACGACGCAGATTGCAGTTTCCAAGCAGGGCACCAATCTGGGAATATGATGCAACCTTACCTCGAGGAATCAAACGAACTGCAGCATAGATTAGTTCTTTTTTATCCAACATATTCTGCAACTATACTTTGCACAGGACCAAGATAGCTTGAACCAAATAAGTTCAAGTGATTTAAAAGCTGATACAAATTGTAAAGGTCGCGACGGTTTTCATAGCCTGGCTGAAGTGGGCGTGCTTCGCGGTAGGCATCATAAAACGCAGGAGAAAATCCTCCGAACAACTCTGTCATTGCAAGGTCTACTTCGGCGTGCCCTATGTAACAGGCCGGATCTATCAACATTGCTTTTCCATCAGGACCACACATTACATTTCCATTCCAAAGGTCGCCGTGAACTAAGCTTGGATTTTCCGGTTCAATGAGAAAGTCCTCCAGATGGTCCAGGAGCTTTGTGTTGGCTTCACGGTCACGGGAAGAAAAATAAGAGTCAGCCGCTTTGAACTGAGGGGCAAGCCTGTTATCACGGAAAAATGAAATCCAGCTTTCGCAAGGTGTGTTTATCTGATGGCGTGCACCAACAAAGTTATCCTGAAAAAATCCAAAGCTTTTGTCTTGAGTTGGGGCATCGTGCATTGCAGCAAGATTGCGTCCAAGCTCTTCCCAATAGTCTGCGCGTTTTTTTCCGCTTTCAATATATTTTAATAGCAGAAAGCTGTAGCCTACATCTTCACCGTCATCGGTGCCTGTGCAAAGAATCTCCGGTGTTCCGATTGCTTTTGTATTTGCAATTGCTGTTAGGCCAGCAGCTTCTGCGGTAAAAAAGGCGGCGTTCTGTTTTGCGTTGGCCTTCATAAAAATGCGTTTTCCGTTGTTCAGAGTGAGGGCATATGCTTTGTTAATGTCACCACCAGAAACCCTGTCTGTCTGCGTAATTGCAACAGAATTACCAAAAAGGTCAACGAGCGCCTGAGCCAAAGAATTATAGTTTGGGGGAAGAGTGATGTCCATAAATCTATAATAAAGCGAAAAAGTTCTGGTGTCGAGAGGTAACTCGTCATTGCGAGGTGCGTACCGCCGTTGCAATCCATGTATAATAATGCCTTTTAATTTATAGATTGCCACGCTACGCTCGCAATGACGTGGCTTTCTTTGTTACTGACGGTTTTGCGAAAATATGACATTGCATTGTCTTATTTAAATGTTATAATAAACTCATGCAAATAGATCAACTTTTTGAATTGGTTTATGTTCTCCTTGACAAAAAACAGGTAACAGCAAAAGAGATGGCAGAACGCTTTGGTGTTTCTACCAGAACTATTTACCGCTGGGTAGATGCACTTTCTGTTTCTGGTGTTCCTATTTATTCGCAGAACGGTCGCGGTGGTGGAATTGCAATTTCAGAAAAATATGCCCTCGATACAAAAGTGCTATCCGAAGAAGAACGACTTGCAATCGTTTCAAGTGTAAAAGCCTTGAACAGTCTTAGCGGAAATCCAGCCTCCGTTGTAAATGCAAACATCAAGGCTGCAGAAAAAATCTCGGGACTTGTAGAAAAAGATACAGACTGGCTCGAGGTTGACTTTGCACCCTGGAGTCCAGAAGGCAGTAGTGTTCGCCAGGTGTTTGGAACATTGCGTGATTGTATTTTACAGAAAAAGCAGGTTGTTTTTGATTATTACTCCGGTGATGGAAGAATGGAAAGACGCATGGTTCATCCATGGAAGTTGATTTATAAAGGACAGGCCTGGTATTTGCAGGGCTGGTGTACAACCCGCAAGGCAGAACGTTTTTTTAAGCTCACAAGAATGCAGAATCTTGATATGACAGGCCGCGCTGCAAATATCACCAGGATTGCTGCAAAGGAGTACGAAACAAAGAACAACTCCCCTGCTCCGCAAAAAATACCTGACTACAAACCAAAGCTTTTGACAATCAAGGCCAAGGTGTTTCCACAAAAAATTTCATATCTGCTTGATACCTTTATCTGCTCCGAAGTTATTCCTCATAAGGACGACAGTATTACTGCAACATTTAGTGTTCCAGACCAGGATTGGATTTATGAACTTCTTTTAGGTTTTGGTTCAAATATGAAAATCATTGCGCCAAAGCAGGTGAAGGACCAGATTTTACAAATTGCAAAGGACGTCCAGAAAATTTACAAAAACTAAATTTAAATATGACATTTAGTTGTCATATTTAAAGTGTATAATAAAGATATGAAAACTGATAATGAATTGCTGCAAAACATCCGGATGCTTCACACTACACCAATGGGAATGGACCGCATCAGGAGAAATCTTGGGCTTGGGGAAGATGTGAGCGATGTAGTTGAGTTCTGTAGAAATGCAATTATACGAGAGGAATGCCAGAT
>JAFZYR010000142.1 GCA_017616165.1 Treponema sp. | reverse complement strand
TTTTGTGCAATCATCTTTGCAAGAATTGCAGTGTTTCCTTCTGTGATGTTTCCAACTCCATAGTTTTCATCAGCACGTGAAAAATATATCACGAGTGATTTTGCCGAAAGTGAAGATGTCGCAAAAAGTGCGACAACTGCTGCTAAAATAATTGATTTGATTTTCATAAATTAAACTCCTTAAAGTCCGTTTGCATTAAGCCACTTCTTCACGCTTGCTTCTGCACTGTTGCATGAAGAACCATTAATTGCAAGTCCTTTTACAACGTCTGCTGTAGGGCACAATTTCTTGATGTCGCTTTCTGTGCAAACTCTGCAACTACGTGTGTGTTTCCTTTACTGATATTCTTGATTGTTCCGCCGAAGTAGTTTTCTCCAGTGTGTGAAAAATATGCGATTAAAGTCTTAGCCATCTGAATCTCCTCATTGTCCTGAACATGTAAGCACCGCTGTAACGTTTCCTTCGCCAAGAATTTTTTTAAGTTCAGCTTTTGTTACGCCGTCAACTTTTCCAAGTGGGGTAAAGTCCCAGCTGTTTTTATCGTAGTAGATTACAAAACGTTTGCCCAAGTATAGAATAAGGTCACCTGCGTCTGTGTTGGTTGGTGTGTCGTTTCGGGGAAGTGTTACGGGAAGTTCGCCCACTTTCTCAAAGTTTGAAAAATCGTGCATATCGATTGTAACTGCCCCTTTTTGCAAAAGCTCCACCAGTGCACGCGAAGAAGAATTATCGTAAAGCGTTGCGGTAAGATTATGTTTGTTTGTACCGTTGTCAATCTGAATGTTGAGTTTCATCGGAAGAACTCCTTTTGATGATGTCTTGCCACCGGCTGCACAGGCTGTTGTTGTAAAGAGTACGGCAGCTATCAAAAAAGAAATCAGTTTTTTCATAAAGACTCTCCTACATACTCTGTTTCAATATTTCTATAATTTCTTCGTGTGTGAGCTTGCGGTAACCGCCGTCCAGAATAAACGAGCCTTTTGCAATACCATCAAACATTTCCGGAGTAACACCAAGCTCTGCAATGTGAAGACACACACCGATTTCTTTCATCCAGTTTTCCATAGCTGCAAGTCCTGCTTCTGCAATTTGTTCATCAGAAAGACCTGCTCCCTGAACATCCCAGACATTCTTTGCAAAGCGCACAAACTTTGGAAGTCCGTCCTTCATAATAAAGCGGTAGTAGGGTAGGGAAACACCAGAAAGTGTCATTCCGTGTGTTGCGTCTGTAAAGGCTCCGATTGACTGACCAATCATATGAACCATCCAGTCCTGAGACTTTCCGCGACCAATGAGTGTGTTGAGTGCCCAGGTTGCAGTCCACATGATGTTACTGCGGGCTTCGTAATTCTGAGGCTCTTTTACTGCGATGCGTGAAGAATGAATTAGAGACTTCATAAGGCCTTCTGCAAGGTAGTCGCTTGTGTTGTCATCGCTGCCTGAAAAATACTGTTCCATGATGTGGCTCATAATGTCAAAAATGCCTGCTACCATCTGACGCTGTGGAAGAGTGTAGGTGTACTTAGGATTCAAAATTGCAAACTTAGGGAAAACTTCTTCGCCGAATACGTGACCAATCTTAAGCTTCTGCGCATGATTTGTAATTACAGAACCGCCGTTCATTTCGCTTCCGGTTCCAACCATTGTAAGCACAGAGCCTACAGGAATAATTCTATCTCCGGCCTTTGGTTCTTCCAT
>JAFZYR010000055.1 GCA_017616165.1 Treponema sp. | reverse complement strand
TGGCGGCGCTGGCAGAACGGATGAACGTTGCCAGAAAAATTGGTGAACTCAAAAAAGAAAGTGGCGGGGCAGTTATGGATGCTCAGCGCGAAGCTCAAAAGCTTGTTGACCTGCAGGAAAAGGCTGATAAAATTCTTAAGCCATATATAAGCAGAATTTATAGTGTTCTTTTTGAAGTATCGCGGGATTTGCAGTCAAAGTTATAAAATCAACGTCATTGCGAGGAGCGTAGCGACGTGGCAATCCATAAATAAACAGGCATTCTAATATGTGGATTGCCACGCTTCGCTCGCAATGACGTAGTCTTGGAGTATAAATGAAATTCGGAGTCCTTGGAAAATCACTGCCTCACACTTATTCACCGCAGATTCATAAGGCGTTTGCGGATTATGAATATACTGTCCTTGAGCGAACGGAAGAACAGGTGAACGCACTTTTTAATGGTGCAGAAGGACTGGACGGATTTAACGTTACAATTCCCTATAAAAAGCTTGCAGCCAGCTTGTGCACTGAGCTTTCTGAAGAAGCAAAGGAGCTTGGAGCTGTAAACACAGTTGTAAAAACCGCAAGCGGCTTTAAGGGCTACAACACAGACGTATTCGGTTTTAAATATATGCTTGAGCGTGCAGGCATAGACCCTGCCGGCAAAAACTGCCTTATTCTTGGAACCGGTGGCGCAAGTGTTGCCGTAGAATATGCACTCAAAAAAATGGGTGCCGCTAAGATTGAATTTTGTTCCCGGTCCGGCGAAATAAATTATGAAAATGTTTATACCGTTGCTCAGGATGCTCAAGTTATTGTAAACACAACACCGGTAGGCATGTTCCCGGAAATTGAGAATTCTCCGATAGACCTTGCTCAATTCAAAAATCTTTATGCAGCCGCAGACATAGTTTATAATCCCGGGCGCACAAAGCTTTTGCAGCAGTCCCAGGAGCTTGGTGTAAAAAATGCAGGTGGGCTTAGTATGCTGGTGGCGCAGGCTTGGCAGGCAAGTGAGATTTTTAAGGGGGGCCGAGGCACTGTGGTCCCTGAGCCTGTCGAAGGGCCACAACAAGATATCATCTCTACCGTAATCGAAACCCTCCAAACCCAGATGCTTAACATCACACTCATTGGTATGCCGGGATGTGGAAAGACTACACTAGGTAAAAAGCTTGCAAAAGAAAGAGGCCGCACCTTTGTAGACCTGGACGACAAGTTCAAAGAAGAATATAACGTCACACCGGCCCAGGTAATCACTCAAAAGGGCGAAGACGAATTCCGCCGCATGGAGACACAGCTTGCAAAAAAAATACTTCCGCAGTCCGGGCTTGTAATTGCAACCGGCGGCGGCATTGTAACGCGCAAAGAAAACTGGTTTTACCTGCGTGCCAACTCGCACGTAATTTACCTTGAGCGCCCGTTGAGCTTCCTCTTAAAGCAGGACACTTCTAACAGGCCGTTGAGTCAGAATAATAAAATAGAGGAACTCTATAAAGCAAGAGTTCCTCTTTATGAAGAATTGTGTGATGAAAAGTGGATTGCCACGTCGCTACGCTCCTCGCAATGACGTGTGGCCCTTCGACAGGCTCAGGGACCCCACGATTTTTTATCCCGGTATATGAATAATCTCTCTTGGCTTGCTTCCGTTGGCTGGGCCGACGATTCCGCGCTCTTCCATTTCTTCTACGAGGCGGGCGGCACGGTTGTAACCAATTTTGAGGCGGCGCTGGATGTAGCTGGCACTGGCCTTTCCTGACTGAACAACAATTTCCAAAGCCTGGTCGTACAGCGGATCTTCGTCCATGCTGTTTCCGAACAGGTCTACATTTCCTTCGTCGTCTTCGTCATCATCAACAAAAATCTGGTCGTCAATGTAATCAGGCTCGCCGTACTGCTTTACGCAATCAACAACCTTTTCTACTTCGTTGTCGTCTACATAGGTTCCCTGAATACGGATTGGGGCAGGGTCAACGGCAGAAGCATAAAGCATGTCACCACGACCGAGCAGCTTTTCGGCACCAACACCATCAATGATAATCTGAGAGTCAATGCGCGAAGCAACCATAAATGCAATTCGGCTTGGGATGTTTGCTTTAATCAAACCTGTAATTACGTTTGTAGAAGGACGCTGTGTTGCAAGAACAAGGTGAATACCAACGGCGCGGCTCATGGCAGTAAGACGTGCAACTATGTTTTCAAGCTCCTTTCCGCTGGTTGCCATAAGGTCTGCAAACTCATCAATAATTACTACGATATAAGGAAGCTTTTCTGTGCAGATGTCGCGTTCCTTAATGCGCTCGTTGTAGCTTGAAATATCGCGTACGCCGAGTCCGTCAAGCAGGGCATAGCGGCGTTCCATTTCGCAAAGACAATACTGCAAAGCCTGAATGGCCTTCTTTGGTTCTGTAATAACCGGTGTGAGCAGGTGAGGAATATTATTATAAAGCTTGAGCTCTACTACCTTAGGGTCAACAAGAATCATCTTTACGTCTTTGAATGAACGCTTGTAGAGGATAGACAAAATCAGGCTGTTTACACAAACTGACTTACCCGAACCTGTTGCACCGGCAATGAGCATATGCGGTGTCTTAACAAGGTCAATGAGCTGGGCCTTACCAAGAATATCTTTTCCCAAAACTACAGGAACGGCCATCTTGTTCCATTCAGGTAAATTCATTTCTATAATTTCGCGGAAGCCTACTACGCTGCGGCGCTTGTTTGGAACTTCAATACCAACAGCCTGCTTTCCAGGAATTGGAGCAACGATGCGGACAGACTGTGCGGCAAGGCTGAGTGCAATGTTATCCTGGAGGGCAACAATCTTACTGAGCTTTACGCCAGGTGCCGGCAGGATTTCGAACATTGTAACAACCGGACCTTTTTTAATTCCGATGATGTCTGCGTCGATATTAAATTCTGCAAGGGTCTGCTTAAGGTTTACAGAAGCCTGCTTTGTTTCGTCGTCAATAATCCAGTACTGGTCATCCTTGTAGGCTGTGAGCAGACTTGAAGGAATTACATACGGACCTTTTTTAGAAGCAGCGCGTGACTTTGGTGCCGGGCCTTCAATTACCTTGTGCTGCGGTGTGTTTTCTTCCTGCTGTGCGTTGAAAAAGTCTGTGAGCTCGTCGGCAGTAAGGTTGTTGGCACGGCCTGAATTTGGATTGAGCTCCGGAGATTCCTCTTCTTCTTTTATATCAAGTGAATCTTCTGCGGTGCCTCCAAAATCATTTTTGATGTCGGCTTCCATGTCGGAGAAAACGCTTTTTGTTACCTTGCTAAAGTTTACGCTTTTTTCTGTGTCGGCAATCTGCTGGAAAACACCGTTACCAAGCTTGAGGTCCTCCGGGGTTTCCTGAATATCATCCGAAAGCTCTTCGTCGCCAGAAACATCATTAAGGTCTATGTCAAAAAAGTCAGGGTCAATTACATTTGGGTCGTCTTCTTCGCTGGCAGTGGCTGCTTCGTTTTCAAAGCTGATTTTCTTAGGGTACTTTGATTTTACGGCAACAGGCTGCTCGTTTTTGCCAGAGTCATCTTCGGCTTCTTCATCAAAGGAGATTCCTGCCGGATACTGAGGATTTGGAACAACTGTGTCTATATATTTTGCTGCGGCGTAAGGAGAATTCTCGTCCTGCTTTACCGGAGCCTTTTCTTCTGCAGGTGGGAAGGCAAGGGCTGGATCATCCTTGTCAATTTCTTCTTCTATATAATCTTGTGGAAGCTGTGCCGGAGCCGGTGGAAGGTTATTCCATTCAAGCTCGTCTACGCTGTTTTCTTCAGGTGGCAGGGCTTCTTCCGAAAGCAGGGCTGCATATTCTTCCTGAGAAATAATGCTTGCAGGATTTTTCTGTTCCGGCTCTTCTTCTGCTACGTGATTTGGGGCAGGGCTCTTGTCGCCATCAATAGCACCAAAGGCCTTGTCCAGATCATTAAACTCTTCTTCCTGAGACGGTTCTTCAAATGTAGGATGGTCCTTAAGGCTGTCTGGCTCAGCTTCGCTGTCGGTTACAATGTCATCAATGTCGCTGCTTTCCTGCGGTTTTTGCTTTTTGTCCAGAGCTTCGTAATCTTCTATGCTTGGAATGTCTGCGTTGTAAAGCTCTTCGGCATCTTCCATAAGGGCTTCAAACGATTCATCCTTCTTTTTCTGCTTGAGTTTATCAAAGGCCTTGTCAAAAATAGTCTTCTTAGGCTTGATTTTTTTATACTTGAACTGGCCGTCGTCTTCGGATGCGTCGGTGTCTTCATCATCGTCGTCTGAATAAATGAGGGCGTCTTCTTCGTCATCGTCCGGCAGGTCTTCGTCGTATTCATATTCTTCTATATTAGAATCAGAGCTTGATTTAGGGGCAGGTCTTCCCTTGTAGAAAATCTTGCTGTTAACGCTTTCGGCAATTAATCCGGCGCCAAGAATTTCAATTATGATGAGCATAATGCCTGTAACACCCGCAATAACTGCTTTAATAATGGCAGAAGTGCCTGTGTCGGCTGCAAGAACCGAACGACAGATCTTTTCTGTGAGTACGCAGGTAAAAAATGGCACTATGGCTGTAATGAGCCTCATGGTTTTTTGTGCAGTCCAGATGCTCGCAAAACAATAAAGACCCGAAATCAAAAGGAAAAGCGGGATCAATATGCACGAATAGCCGTAAACGGTTGCAAGCATATTACCCACAAAATAGAAGATGTTGTTGTGACCAGGTCCACCGGCACCAAAGTCAAGGAGCTGCAATAAAAGGCAGATAGAAAAAACTGCCGCCAGGGACAATAATACTGTTCCTGTTATAATACTAGATTTATTAGACGTCTTCATATTTTAATTATCGTCTTTTAAAAAAATGAGTTTAGTGTTATAATTTTATTTATGAAAACTACTTCTGTAAAGACTGTTGGTATTTTAACGTCCGGCGGAGACGCTCCTGGACTGAATGCGGCTATCAGGGCACTTTGTGTTGCTGGTAAAAACAAGTATGGAATGAAATTTGTGGGTATTCGTAACGGCTATCGCGGCCTTATTGATAACGATACCTTTAAAATGGATAAAATTGATTTTGAACGGCTTGCAAAAGAAGGTGGAACCTGTCTTGGAACCTCGCGCGTTAAGCCTTTTAAGAATCCTGTGCCTGATCCAAAAACCGGTTTGCTGCCTGTTGAAGGAATTAAGGAAACCTTTAAAAAGAATAAGCTTGATGCCCTTGTGTGTCTTGGCGGCAACGGAACAAATACAACTGCATCGCTGCTTTCTGAGGCCGGCTTTAATGTAATTGGTCTTCCTAAAACTATTGATAATGATATTGTGGGAACAGATGAGTCCTTTGGTTTTCAGACTGCTATTCAGGTTGCGACAGAGGGAATTGAAGCAATCCGTACAACTGCGCGAAGTCATCATCGTGTAATGGTTGTTGAAATTATGGGTCACAAGGTTGGCTGGCTTGGTCTTTACGCAGGTCTTGCCGCAAATGCCGATGCAATTCTTCTGCCTGAAATTCCTTATGATATTAAAAAGCTTGGAAAGTTTATAAAGGCCCGCAAGGAAGGCGGTCAGGATTATGCAATTATTGCCTGTTCCGAAGGGGCTATAAATCTTGAAGAAGCTAAGCTTGGTAAAAAGGAATTTAAGAAGGCCCGCGAAAGCATGACTCAGTCGGTTGGCTACCGTGTTGCAAAGGAGCTTGAAGAAGAAACCGGTATTGAAACCCGCACCTCTGTTTTGGGCTATACCCAGCGCGGTGGAAATCCTAAGCCTTATGATATTATTCTTGCCACAACAATTGGTGCTGCAGCCGCAGATTTTCTTGCCGATAAACAGTTTGGTAAGCTTGTTGCCATGAAGGGCGGAAAGGTTGTCGGTGTTCCTTTGAGCACCGTTGCCGGAGTTGTAAAACCAATTCCTGAAGATGACCCTGTTCTGCAGACTGCCCGCGATATGGGCATAAGCTTTGGAGATTAGTATGGATAAGGGGTCCCTGAGCCTGTCAAAGGGCGAATTAAAATGTCATCGTTGTGCCAGATGTAACGGCTACGGTTGTCCGGATATGCTGCCGGGGCTTGGCGGCGTTATGGGCGGCGTAAATTTTCAGGCTAACTGTGCAGACTGGAAGGCACTTGCCGGAACTGTAAGTGCAGAGGCCCTTGATGCTGTTGAAGTTTTGCCTTCTAAGCTGCGCTGCGGTCCTGTTACAGGCGCTGTAGAAAATATTGGTTATGCCAGCGAGGGTGATTTTTATTATCCATATTTGAAGAACGCTTATGATGCAGGCTTTGGTCTTTGTATTGGCGACGGCTGCCCGGATGAAAAGCTAAAGTTTGGAATTGCAGCGGTTGAAAAGATTGAACAGGAGGCGGGGGTCGGAGCCGGTGCCAACCTCGATGCTGCCTTCTTCCTTAAGCCTTATCCTCAGGAGCGCCTTTTTGAACGCATAGAATGGATTGGCAAACACGCCCGCTACATTGGAATTGATATTGATTCCTACAATATTCTTACAATGAGAAATCTCGTAAACCTTGAACGCAAAACCGCCGCCCAGCTGGAGGAATTCCGTAAGCGTTCCGGCGTGCCGTTTGTAATTAAAGGCGTTTTTACAGATGAAGACATAGAGCTTGTAAAACAGGTTCATCCCGATGTAGTTTACATTTCCAACCACGGTGGCCGCGTAGAAACCCGCAAGGGCAGCACCGCAGACTTTTTAGCCGCCGAAGGTTCGAAATTGAAAAAATACTGTGATCAGCTTTGGATAGACGGCGGAATCCGCACCCGCCGCGACATCCAGACCGCCCTCTACTACGGCGCCGACCAGGTTATCATGGCCCGCTCCCCAATCCGCGCAACCTTTGATGAACATTATGATGAATTTGTGAAAGGGTTGGGGTTGTAGATATCAATAGTTTTCAATATAAACAAATTTATCGCAAAAATCTGTACTGTGGATTATGTATTCTGTAGTTTTGTGTCTGTATGTAATCTTAAAAGTAGATTCGTCAGCGATTGTTCTAAAAGCAAAAGTTATACTATGATTTCCCTCCAGAGAATAACAGTAGGTTTTGTTTTCTGAAAGATATATAGTTTCTTTTTTCTGAGTTTTTAATGCCTCATTTTTTGCAGGATTTATGTTTTGAGGACCTTTTGAAGTTTCCGTTGGTATAATTATAAGAGTACCTGATACAGCTTCAACAATTATTTCTTCCGAATAAGGTGCAGTTATATTTCCATTATCGTCTATATAACCAGGGATAGCTATACAGGAAGAAAATAAAAGAATAAAAAGCAGTATACATATATAAAAAAGATTTTTCATTTGTTTTTCCCTTCCAGAATTCTTTCAATAGCCATCCCACAATCCAAAGCGTGGTAACCAGGGAAAAGTGTATTCATCATTTTTGCATCACATATAGAATTAATTTCGCTGCTTGACTGACCGGTAAGAAAATGCCAGTAACGGTAGAGATAACCTGTCCAGAAAAGACTTTCGTTGGAATATGCCGCACCTTTTGGAATAGAATTTTTTGTTTCTTCCTGAATATCATAAAGCAGGTTTTCTTCGCCGCCCCATTGAGTTCTGTCAAATGGAAGATCAAAAAATCCTGCTGTTTTGCTTTTCATAAAGGTGTTGATGAATGCTTCACTTTCAAGGCCCTGTTTTG
>JAFZYR010000141.1 GCA_017616165.1 Treponema sp. | reverse complement strand
TCTTTATTCCCGTTATAGAAAACGATAAATTTAGGATAAGGAATCTTAACCAGCGTAGAATGATGAAGTGATTTTCCTGTTTTTGTTAAATGCATCTGATATAATTGTGAAAAATACATAAAACCTCGTAATGGCATATTCGGATTATAAGTTGATTGCTGCTCGAACAAGGTCATTTGAGAATCGACAAGAAAAGAAATGTCATTTCGCATTGTAAGGTATATGACATTTTCAATCGTATTGATTTCCAGGGCATCCGGATCTTTGTAATTTGTACCTCTGAGTGCATTATACAGTTCCAGACGCCACTGTTTGCTCTGCTGGTTTTCCCGCCCGAAAATTGCCTTGAACAGACGGTCATAAGTTTCATTTGTGAAACCTGATGGTTCAATTTTAGAGGACATAACAACTCCTTGTAATAAAAATTCGTATACTATAGTTAACAAAAAAATTTGTTAAAAGAGGAAGTTTTTTGAAGAAATTCTTTAGAAAAAGTGGTAAATTTTTCTTGGACACAACTAAAGTTTTGTGAATTAAAAAAATGTTTCGGATTGCCATTTGTGAAGATGAAAAGGTTATACTCGATTATGAAAGCTCGCTGGTAAAGGAGTGGGGGAGGACGCAGGGATGTGCGCTGGAGCTTGATGAATATGTTTCGGCGGAGCAGTTCCTTTTTGAAAGTGAAGATAAGGCGCCTTATGATGTTTTGATTTTTGATATTCAGATGAAGGGCTTGAACGGTATGGAGCTTGCAAAAAAGCTGCGTGCCCGTGGCTGTGATTCTGCACTGATTTTTGTTACCGGCGTAAAAGATTATGCTATTGAAGGCTATGAGGTTGGTGCCGTACGATATATTTTAAAGCCTGTTAAGGCTGAAGTTTTGAATGAGCTGCTGGACACAATTTATGCTGAACGACAAAACCAGGAAAAAGACTTTTTTGTTTTGGGGCAGGGCGCGGAACTTGAACGCATTCCTTTTGAAAAAATAATTTATATAGAAGCACGAGGCCATTATGTTTACATGAAAGGTACAGATTTTGAACGCGAATGGAAATCTTCTTTTTCGCAGGCGAGTAGCGGCTTTGAAGAAAAAAACTTTTTCTGCTTGAGGCGTGGCCTTCTTGTAAACTTAAAGCATGTTTCTAAAATAACGCGTACAGATTGTGTGCTCGACGACGGGGAATCTCTCCCGGTAGCCAGAGGTGTCTACAAAGCTTTGAATGAGGCGTTTATAAAATGTTTCTGCAAATTCTAATCTGCGCAGGGTGCATCATCCTGTCGGCAGTTGTAACAACTCTTATCCTCAAATCAAAATATGACAAACGCCTGTCAGATTTTCAGGACAGCGTTCTTAAAAAGCAGCGGGACGAAGTTCAGAATATTTACCAGACCATGCGCGCCTGGCGACACGACTACCACAATCACATTCAGTCAATCAAAGCTATGATTGCAATGCAGAAGTTTGAAGAACTGGACGCTTACCTTGGCACACTTGAGCAGGACCTGGACAGCATAGACATTGCAATCCGCACGGGTAATGTTGGACTTGATGCAATCTTGAGCAGTAAGGTTTCCATTGCCCGCAAAAATAATATAGAAGTAAACTGCACTGCAAAGGTTCCGGAGACTCTCAAAATCAGCGACGTTCATCTTTGTGCTATTGTCGGCAACCTTCTGGACAACTCAATCGAAGCGTGCGAAAAAATAAAGGGTGGGGTAGATCAAGCGCTCCCACCAAAATTCATCCGCATATATATAGGCCTTTTCAAAGAGCAGCTTTATATTTCTGTTTCAAACTCAACAAACGCAAAGCACCGCAGACGGCTTAATGAACTTGTTACTTCAAAGCTTGGGGAACATGGATTTGGACTTAGGCGCATAGACAAAATTGCGGAAAAGTATGATGGTTTTGTAAATAGAAAAAATGAGCCTGGAATATTTGCGACTGAGGTGATGATTCCATTGTAGTCCGTCATGGTGCCTTTGTAAGCCGTCATCCCGAACTTGTTTCGGGATCTCTTATGCAATAGATGCTGAAACAAGTTCAGCATGACGATTGTTTTCTTGCAATTCGTGTATGTTTTTTTACATTTCGTGCACATCCCGCCAGATTGCACTTTTTTTATGATATATTTCACCCATAATAAAATTAAGGGGGGTTTGTAAGGTTATGAAAAACGCTCAAAAAAATAAGCGCAATAATATTTTTCAGAACGCGTTTATTATCTACAAGGCTATGTTTAAACGCTATCCAACTGCTATTCCGCTTGTGATTGTGTACATCATCATTTCGGTGGCACTGCCTTTTGTTAATACGCTCATTCCTGCAATGGCAATCAAGGGTATTACAAGCCGAAGTGTAAAAATCTTTCTGGAGTACATTGGAATTGCTGTTGGCATTATGTGTGTTTTTTCGGGAATCAAAATGTTCTGCGAAAAGAAAATGCAGATGAAGCATACCTACAACAGAATCAGTGTTTTTATGCTGAACTTTATCAAAAAGGCAATCAACACTGACTATCTGAATATTGAACCTCAGCCAAAACAAAAGATTATGGGAAAGGGAGTTCAGGGTGTAAGCAGTAACTACGAGGGTGCCGAAGAAGTTTCTACGCTTTCAATTCATCTTGTAACAATTGTTCTTGGAATCTTCAGCTACGGAACTGTGATTTTTATTCTTGACTGGAGGATTCTTGCAATCACTCTGGGCATGTTTGTTGCCGATGTTTTAATCCGTAATCATGCTGTAAAGTTTGGTGACAGCCACCGCGAAAGCTTTTCTGAGCCATGGCGCAAAATGAATTATTATGAACGCAACAGCATGAACATAAGTGCCGGAAAGGATATCCGCATTTTTGGGCTTAGAAAACTTTTTGATTATCATTTTGATTTGATGATTAATAC
>JAFZYR010000140.1 GCA_017616165.1 Treponema sp. | reverse complement strand
TCGTTGTTCTGTATTAACTGTTGTAACACCATTGTGTTTGTTGATGATTCCATGTATTAAATCCTCCTTGGTCTGGAAATCTTTTAGCTCGGGAAAATACTGCGCAAGCTTGTACAAACGAACTTTGCATTTTTTCTCCCCAAGCTTTTTTCTTTGAATGTCTGTAAAGACTATGTGTTTTTTATTCACTTTCCATTCAGTTTCAAAGCCCTGCTCCTTCATTAACTGAATGAATTGATCCTGAGTTTTTGCAAGCTTTATAGACGCTTGAACTGCCTGGGAGCAATTCTGCAAAAAGCTTCCCTGTTCAGAGTTTTCTGCTTTTTGAAGTACATGATGTGTTTTGGCATCATCGGCTCTGGCTTTGGTACGCTTGTTTCCGAACATATCGAATCCTTTTTTTGGAGCTGGTGAAAATCCCATCTTGATACAGATTTGATTCTGCAGCTCTTTCATTTCGGCCAGTTCTTTTCGGGTTATGTGGAACTTATGGCCATGGACATAATTGACGCTGTTATACACAAAGTGATTATGAATATGTTTTCGGTCAATATGTGTGGCAAGTATAAGTTCAAAACCCCAAAGCTTTTTGCAGGCTTCTGCAAACTTAATCCCAACTTCATGTGCCTGGGCCGGCGTAATATTTTCATTTGGAGCAAAACTCTGAACTAAATGATAGTACTGGCGGCCTGTGAGCTTGCCAAAGATTTTTTTGGTTTCCATCATCATGTCAAACGCCTGAGGAATATCGCAGCCAAAACCTGTTACAAGTTTATCTTCTGTCTTTTTTGGTTTTAGAATGTAATTGATAATGCCCTTAAGCGTGGCATTCTTTCCGATGTGCACATTGACTATCTTAAGCACAGCCATAGCGCCTCCAACTTTTCGATTGTCTGTTTGATTCGTTGTTCATCATCAAGCACTTTGTACGTGTTACAGGCACGCGCAATCTGATTAAGATTAACTCCTTCTCGTCTGAGTTCAACCAGAAGGCTATGAAGCTGTTCTTTGTTCATCATAGCCTTGTTGAATATTGCACGAGAAAGAAACTGCTGCTGATTGAATCCTGAAAGTTTTATGCGATCTTTTAAGTCTGAAAGTTCTGAATCTGAAAGACGCACAGTGACTTTATTAGGGCGGCTCTTATTCATGCAATTTGCCTCCCCTATGCATCAAGTTCTGCGAGCAGGTCGGCTGGAGTTTTGCCGCTGGCAATGGAATCAATTGCATATCTGATGCCTGCAAAATAACCATCCTGGTACGGAGACTTTGCAGGTTTTGATGCTTTTGGTGTTGTTGGTGTGCTTGTGGAAGGCTGTTCCTCGGTTGCAACTTCACCAGCTTCTTCTGCTTCCTGCTTCTTGATTTCCTGGTATATGCTATTGATACTCGCCCCAGCTTTTATACTTTCAATCTGGGACTTTGTGGCCTTGGAGACCACCTCCTGAAGTTTAAAGATACCACGACGACTTTTGTTAAGCTTTGAAGCAAGTTCATCGGCAGTAAGTTTCTTACCGTTTTTTGTCTGTTCACGAAGCAGCAAATAGCGTGAGAGCAAGTCAGCATCTTTTTCGTTGCGGCGGGTAAACTGAGAAGCCATAGTATGACACAAAGCTTCAGAAATACTGGAAAAGACATGTACCTGTGCCCATACGTAAGTAAACCCGCCTAACTCACGTAGGACTGTAACACGGGTATGCCCATCCGAAACGTACCACTTACCATTCATCCTAAAAATATGAATAGGATGTGCTTTGGTATTATTACCGTTAGTCTTAATATCATCTTTAATTCTCTCTTTGACTTCATCATCAATCTTGAATGCTTTCTCTAATTCAGGATGAAAATTGAGTTCATCAAGACGTATTCTAATTATTTTATTCTCTGTAATTTTTTCAAAGAATGAATCTAATTTCTGTTTATATTTTTTCATAATAAATAACTCCTTGTAAACTATTAGTGAGTTATCCACAAAAAGTTATCCACAGATTTTTTAGGTTTTCAAATTTTTAACAATATATATATTTTAAATATATAATATAATATTAAGTAAACTGGCTTTACCTGTTTTTCACAAAAACTTTACCTGTTCCAAGTAAGAACTTTACCTGTACGTGGATAAGTTTTTTCAAAAATGTGGATAACTTTTGTCTTTCAACAATCGAAATGTGGATAACTTTTGCAAATAACAGGTTAATTTTCTTTACCTGTTTTTGAATTGCCCCCTATTGAAGAAAGCAACTGTTCCTGCTCTGTCTCACTCATTCTCGAGAATGAAGTCCAATATCTGCAATAAAACCTTTTATCAGTTTTATCTGTGTAAGGAACTTCTTCCCGATCCAATAATCCTGTTGCTACTAATTTCTGCAAGACCTTGATTACAGTTGGCTTAGATTTTCCCGTCCAAAAACAAAGCTGCCTAAGACTTCCGTAATACATTCCCTCACCATCTTTTGAAAAGGAATGGATATATGCATAAATTATTAAGGCATCACCCTGAAGCTCGAACAACCGAATCATCCAATCGTAGATACCGAAACCCTGTCCGTACTTAGGATTCTTTGAAGGCTTTTTAGTCATGGTTACGCCTCCTAATAACTGGATAATGGACAAAAGGCAGACGATTTGGTAAAGTGATTTTGTCGTTGAGTTTGATGTTTCGGAACTGATAATTAGACGATTTTACGGATGCACTCGAATGGCAGTTCGATGGCATCCTTTCTTTTTTTAACATATTGCACCTCCTTTTTTCTGCTTAGCCTTTTGCGCCATCTGTTTGTATTTTTCAGGAATAACTGTTACGCCACATTCATTCATGGCATAGTCCAGATATTCACTGTCATCGACGGCAAGCCAGCGTTGAACAACAGCAGCTGGGAATGCCAAGCGTCCAAGTATATAAACGCAAAACTTTGGGTTTCCAGCCCCAGGAAGCATGAAGCGGTTGCTCTTGTATGACGATACCGATGCCGCGCCCTTCATTTCGGCACATTCCTGCACTGTGTAATACTCTTTAGGAACAACTGTCTTTTCAACAGGTGCTTCTAACAACTTGTGAACTTCAGAAAGTTCTCTCTGAAGCTTCTCATTCTGAAGCTGTATGGCCTTAAGCTCCAGATCGAAGTTTGTTTGCATTGAAACCTCCCTGTCTGATTTTGGATTTAAGGGGATATTCCAAAATCAGACATCTTGTGATATAATTTTTTGTGTACAAACAAATACCAAATCATCTGCCTAGCAGGTGTGATTTACAGTATTGTACGAATTATAACTAACTGTCTTAAAACTCGTACATATAATAATATATTATTATTGTCTATTATTGTCAAGTTTTTTATGCGTAGTAGTGCCGAATTTGTTGAAATTTTAGAAGATTATCTCAAAGAAAAGAAAATAAGCCGTCGTCAATTCTGTGCTTTAGTTGATATTCCTAATTC
>JAFZYR010000139.1 GCA_017616165.1 Treponema sp. | reverse complement strand
TTCATCATCTGAATCATCTGGTAGCTTGGGTCGTTCTCGTCTACAACAATGCAACTAGGGTTGTTGCCGCTCAAGGTTTTGCTGAGCTTAACTTCCTTAACCTTGTCGCCCAAAGCTTTCTTGATTTTGTCTGTTACAGGCTTGAACTCTTCTTCCTTCTTTTTGGCTTCTTCTTTGTTGTCTACAAGATCTTCGTCGGCGCCGCTGCGGTTTACAGCCTTGAGCTCGTAGTCCTTGTATTTGCCAAAGCCTGGGATTACGATGTCGTCAATGTCGTCATCCATAATCAAAACTTCAAAGCCCTTGTCGGTGTAGGCCTTCAAAAGAGGGTTGGCACGAAGGTTCTTTTCGTCGCTTCCGCTGATGTAGAAGATAGCCTTCTGTTCAGGCTTCATTCGCTCAACATATCCGGCAAAATTTGTGTAGTTGTCATCACCGGTACCACTAGCGTCTGTGCTCTTAAAGCGGACAATTTCAGCAATTTCTTCGCGGTTTGCGTAATCGCTGTATAAACCTTCCTTCATAGGGCGGTTAAAGGCCTTTACAAACTTAGCCCATGTTTCAATTGCTTTCTTTTCTTCGTCTGTGCGCTTGTCTTCTGCTGTTTTCTTTGCAGCGTCTGCAGCTTCGCCCATCTTCTTAAACTCACCCAAAAGCTTCTTTACAGAAGAAGTTCTGATGTTATCAAGAATGCGGTTCTGCTGCAAAATCTCACGGCTAACGTTCAAAGGCAGGTCTTCGCTGTCAATAATACCACGTACAAATCGCAGGTAGCTTGGAAGCAATTCGCGGTCATCATCAGTAATGAAAACGCGCTTTACATAAAGCTTAACACCGCTCTTGTAATCTGCCTGGTACATATCAAAAGGAGCAGTCTGAGGAATGTAGAACAAAGTTGTATATTCCTGAGTTCCTTCTGCGTGAGTATGAATGTAGTCCAGAGGATCCTGTCCGTCGTGGCCGATTGTCTTATAGAACTCGTTGTAGTCTTCCGGCTTGAGCTCGCTCTTTGGACGCTTCCAGAGTGCCGACGCGCTGTTTACCTGGTCAACCTTATTTTCGCTTCCGGTAACGTTACCCTTGTCATCATATTTTTTCTGCTCGTAATGCAGGTAAATTGGGAAGGCGATGTGGTCGCTGTATTTTTTTATAAGCTCTTCAATCTTCCAGCGGCTTGCAAATTCCTTGCTGTCGTCGTTCAAATGCATTTCGATTGCAGAACCGGTGAGTTCAGGTTTATCAAAACCATATTTTTTAGCAGTAGCGCTATCTGCCGCAATTTCATCAATATCATAAGAGTTTGTACCGTCGCTGCTCCAGTGCCAGATTTTTCCATCGCCCGCAGCCTTACGGGTATAAACATCAATTTTTTTGGCAGCCATAAATGCCGAATAAAATCCAACACCAAACTGACCAATGAGTGCCGAATCCTTAGCGGCCTCAGTTGTAAGGGCATCCATAAAAGCCTTGGTTCCGGAGCGGGCAATAGTTCCCAGGTTGTTGGTAAGGTCTTCGTCGTTCATACCAATTCCGGAATCCTGAACTGTAAGAACGCTGTCTTTTTCATCAAAAGAAATATCAATGCGTGGTTCAAACTTGATTGACTTATAAGCATCATCAGAAACTGTAAGATATTTGAGCTTGTCCAGCGCATCCGAACCGTTAGAAACTATTTCGCGAAGGAAAATATCCTTGTTAGAATAAAGT
>JAFZYR010000138.1 GCA_017616165.1 Treponema sp. | reverse complement strand
GGCCCACAAATTGAACTGGTACAAAACGACACCTCTGCCTACAAAGCTATCACAGACATAACCGAGTTAGAAAAATACATCACAACGTTCTTAAAATCTTCCAGCGCAAAAAAACTAATCGCCTACGACTCAGAAACAACTTCGCTCGACACCTTCAACTGCAGCATTTTAGGCTTCAGTCTTTGTTATGAAGACGGAAAAGCAGTATACATTCCGCTTCAGCAGGAATCAGAAGGCTTGTTCAGCGAAACTTCATACATCACAAAAGAACAGGCCTACACTCAGCTTGAACGCATTTTTACAGACAGCACTGTTACAGTAATCATGCACAACGCCAAGTTTGATCTTAAGGTGCTCTATAACACAGGCTTTACAAAAATCTTTGACGGCTGCAAGTATTACGACACAATGGTAACTGCCTGGCTTATAAATCCTGAACGAACAGGCCGCAACGGCTACTCGCTTGAACATCTTGGCGAAACTATACTCGGACTAAAAGGAATTGAATTTTCAGACATCGTACAAAAAGGTCAGACCTTTGCAGATGTTCCGCTTGAACAGGCTTACCGCTATGCAGCAGAAGATGCAGACTTTACCTACAAGCTTGGACTAAAGCTGCGTGAACCATTTGAAGCAGACAAAAGTCAGACACTCAAAAAGCTTCTGATGCTTGAAATGCAGGTGCTCCCAATCCTTACAAAAATGGAACTTACAGGAATCCACCTGGATGGAGCAGCACTCAAAGAATACAACAAGGAATTAACAAGCGCAATTTCACTTATTGAACAGAATATTTATAAGGAAGTTGGCCATGAATTCAACATTGCTTCGCCAAAACAGCTTCAGACAGTTTTATTCGAAGAACGCCATCTTAAAGCAGGCAAAAAAACAAAGACTGGCTACTCTACAGACACTTCTGTTCTGGAAGAGCTTGCACTGTATGATCCGGTTCCACGAATGATTCTTGAATACCGCGAGCTTGCAAAAATTCAATCTACTTATGTAGAAACACTTCCTACCCTTACAGACAATCAAGGTCGCATTCACACAGACTTTGTTCAGACTGGTACTGCAACAGGCCGTCTGAGCTGCCGTGAGCCAAACCTTCAGAATATTCCGGTCAGAACAGAAGCAGGAAGAAAAATCCGTTCTGCATTCACTGCACCAAAAGGAACAGTCCTTATTTCTGCAGACTATGCACAGATTGAACTTGTAGTTTTAGCTCATTTAAGCGGCGATAAGAATATGTGCAAAGCATTTAACGAAGGCACAGACGTTCATAAAGCAACCGCAGCACTCATTTATAATGTACCGCCTGAGCATGTAACTCCGGAAATGCGCCGCACTGCAAAAACAATCAACTTTGGTGTTATTTATGGGATGAGCGCCTTCCGCCTTGCAAACGATCTTGGCATTTCGCGCACTCAGGCTTCACAGTTTATACAAAACTACTTTACCATGTATGCCGATGTTGACCGCTTTATAAAAGAAACAGTTTCACAGGCAGAAAAAACAGGAAGCATTACTACAATCATGGGCCGCACAAGACCAATTTTTGGCATAAACAGCGTAAACAAAGTAGAAAAAGCAGCTGCAGAACGAATTGCAGTAAACTCACCTGTTCAGGGAAGCGCCGCCGACATTGTAAAAAAAGCCATGACAGATATTTCACTGGCTCTTGAAAAAGCAAAAAGTCCGGCCCGCCTGCTTTTACAGGTTCACGACGAGTTGATTTTTGAATGCCCAGATGATAAAACAGAAATAGAAAAAACAATTGCCCTTATAAAAGACAAAATGGAACACGCAGTTGAACTTTCGGTTCCGCTTCGTGTAAGCATAGAATACGG
>JAFZYR010000137.1 GCA_017616165.1 Treponema sp. | reverse complement strand
TCTGATTCATTCAGATCAGGGAAGTACTTATAAAGCGTCAGAATACAGAAAACTGTTGAAAGAAAAAGGTTTTATACAAAGCATGAGTCGTGTAGGCAACTGCTGGGACAATGCCTGTATGGAACACTTTTTCGGGACATTGAAAGCAGAATCCGGTTATTATGATGTTAATAGACATGGCCTGCTTTCATATCAAATGATGGAAGAGCTGATAACTGATTTTATTCAGTTCTATAACAAAGACCGTATACAAAAAAAATTAGGCTGGAAATCACCGATGACTTTCAGCCTAAAATGTGCGTAATAACTGTCTAAAAAAATGGGGGCAGTTCACCGCGTCCCGCGGTCTTCCGCCACCCCCTCTAACGGGGGATTCATTCTGTTCCAAGCCCCGTAACGCCCCAAGTTTCTTTACCCCGCGAGTTTTGCAAAGCAAAACTCGTTAGTTCGCGGAGCGAACGTATAGCGCCCCCGCTCTATGCAAACGTCTTTGCAACCTCTTTAAGCAGTTCAATAATTTCCAGCTTTTGCGGGCAGTGGCCCTGGCAGTTACCGCAGGCAACACAATCTGCAGGCGAACCACCCTCTTTTACAGCCATATCATAGTGCCACTTATACAGAGCAACTCCATAGCGCTTGCTTTCGTTGTACAGTTCAAAGAATCGCGGAATATTTATTTTTGCAGGACAACCTCCGTTTGTTTCGTCAACACAGTAACGGCAGGCAGTACAAGGAATTGCGATTGTAGATTTAATAAGGTCAGCCGCCTTTTGAACGCAAGCCTGTTCGTCTGCATTAAGAGGAACAAAATCCTTCATATAAGACATATTATCCTGGAGCTGCTCCATATTGCTCATGCCGCTAAGAACAACAAGAATATTATCCAGACTCGCACAATAGCGCACAGCCCAGCTTGCAGCACTTGCATTCGGATTATAATCTGTAAAAATCTTTTTTGCGTCTGCAGGAATATTTGCAAGACTACCGCCCTTAATAGGCTCCATAATCGAAACAGGAATGTTATAACGTTTACAGATTTCGTAGCACTTGCGGCTCTGAACATTGTCGCTTTCCCAGTCAATGTAATTTATCTGCAGCTGAACAAGCTCAACCTCCGGGTGCTTAGAAAGCATCATTTCCAGAGCGTCGGCATCATCGTGAAAGCTAAAGCCCGGATGCAGGATCTTGCCTTCCTTTTTCATTTTCTGCATCCATTCAAAAGCGCCAAGCTTTTCGGCAGTAGCAAAAACATCGCGGTTGAGCGCATGCAAAAAGTAATAATCAAAATATTCAACACCACATTTTTTCAGCTGTTCATCAAAAGTCTTCTGCAGGTCGGCAGGGTCTGTCTTTCCCCACAGCGGCATCTTGCTCGTAACCTGAAACTTCTCGCGCGGATACCTCTTTGCAACAAGCTCCCCGAAAACGCGTTCCGAAAAACCACCGTGATAAACCCACGCAGTATCAAAATAAGAAAAACCTTGTGCCATGTAAGCGTCAATCATCTCGCGGGTCTTTTCCAAATCAATGTTTCCCCAGGTCTTGTCCTCTGTATAAGGAAGTCTCATCAAACCAAAGCCAAGTTTTTTCATAATTTCTTCTCCTAGCATCTCGTCATTGCGAGCGCAGCGTGGCAATCCATATTGCAGAATGCCTTGTAATACATGGATTGCCGCGCTTCGCTCGCAATGACGGTATTCTTATGCTCACAATGACGTTTGTTATAATTATACCCTACAAATCCCCAATCACATAGTAAAAAAAGTGATGTAAATTGTATAAAAAAAGGCCAGAGAAAAACTCTGGCCTTCATAGATTTACAGTTTTGTTTTATTTCAATTTAATACCGCTGCTTGAAGTAGCATCAGTTATTTCAATGTTATAGCTGTCTGCTGCATCAAAAGAATTGTGAATTCTTGGGACATCAGAAGCATACATCAGGACATCAGAATCTGATTTATCCTTATGACTTTTCTTATAAATATCCAATTCTGATTTTTTCATGACATAAACAACCAGACCCCATTCTTTTTCCGCAGTTGCACTTAATTTTGCTGATATAGTCCAGGTTTTGCTTTCACCTGAAGCCAAAGTAGGAGCTTCATAACCAAGATCCTGCATACTACCAAGACGATATTCCAACCAGTAAGCAATTTCTACGCCAGATTCGTTTTTAATTGTTACAGTAGTAGAACTTGGCGAAAACTGGCAGGAACTTAACAGAAAAATTCCTCCCAAAAGAATAGACATCAAAACAGTTTTTAATACATTTTTTTTCATAGAAATCTCCTAAGATTTTTTATAAGTTTCTTCTATTATACCCCCCCCACCAAGACCTGTCAACGAAAGTTTTATGGCCCTTCGACATAGGGAGCGGCCCTACGAAGCAGGGCAAAAACAGTCCGGTGGACTGTTTTTAGCGAGTCTCCGAGCAGCTATGCTGCGAAGGGCTCAGGGACCGCAGAATGTTTCGTGGCAAAAACAAACCTTTTATGTTATAATTTTTTTATGGAAAATACTAACATTTTTAAACGCATCATTAACGCATATAATTCTGTAAGCCTTATTTTACGAATTGTAATTGGAATTGTTCTGGGCGCCCTGCTTGGAATCTTTTTGCCTCAGGCTGCCTGGCTTGGAATCCTTGGAGACCTTTTTGTTGGCGCCCTTAAGGCAATTGCTCCGGTTCTGGTTTTTGCACTTGTTTCAAGCTCGCTGGCAAAGGGTGCTGCCAAGCTGGACAGACGCTTTGGCATGGTCATAGCCTTATATCTTACAACAACCCTGCTCGCCGCTCTGGTAGCAGTTACCGTAAGCTTTATTTTTCCACAGACAATTGTACTTGCACAGGAAGCAGATGTTTCTGCGGCTCCTGCAGGCATCGGTCAGGTATTAAATAATCTTCTTATAAATGCAGTTTCAAACCCGGTAGACGCAATTGTCCGCGCCAACTACATAGGAATTCTTACCTGGGCTTTGATTTTCGGACTTGCAATGAAGCGCCTTGCCAGCGACCAGACCAAGCTCATGTTCACAGAAATTGCACAGGGAATCTCTCAGATTGTCCGCTGGATAATCAACCTTGCACCATTTGGAATTTTTGGACTTGTATTTGCTACAGTTTCAACAAACGGGCTCGGCATTTTTACAAACTACGGAAAGCTCCTGCTGGTTCTTGTAGGCTCAATGCTTTTTATGGCCTTTGTTGTTTCGCCGCTTGTTGTTGGAATTACATTAAAGCGAAATCCCTACCCGCTTGTTTTCCGCTGCCTTCGCGAAAGTGGAATCACCGCCTTCTTTACAAGAAGCTCTGCCGCAAACATTCCGGTAAACATGGAGCTTTGCGAAAAGCTTGGCCTTGATGAAGACATGTATTCAGTTTCAATTCCGCTGGGTGCAACAATCAACATGGACGGAGCCGCCATCACAATTTCTGTAATGACCTTGGCAGCCGCCAACACACTCGGCATTTCGGTAGATCTTCCAACCGCAATCATTTTGTGCGTGCTTGCAACACTTGGTGCCTGCGGTGCTTCGGGAGTTGCGGGCGGTTCACTGCTTCTCATTCCGCTTGCCTGTTCACTTTTTGGAATTTCAAACGACATTGCAATGCAGGTTGTCGGAGTTGGCTTTATTATTGGAGTTGTTCAGGACAGCATGGAAACCGCACTCAATTCTTCGAGCGACGTTTTGTTTACTGCAACCGCAGAATACTACGCCTGGAAAAAAGAAGGCAAGCCTTTACCCGAGGTATTTTAAAAAGGCAGTACAGCCTTCTACAATGTCCTCGTAGGTCTGATCAAAGTTGCCGGTGTACCAGGGGTCTGCAATATCACGGGTCTTGCCGGCAAAAGAAAGCAGGCGCACAATTTTACGATCAGGGTCGGGACTCCAGCAGCGGTTCATGTAGTAAACGTTTTCGTCGTCCATGGCAACAAGCCAGTCGTAGCGGTCGTAATCATCCGGGCGAATCTGGCGGGCAGCACGGCGGCTAAAAGGAATGCCCATTTCACGCAGCTTTGTTCGTGTTCCGTAGTGCATGTCGTTGCCCAATTCTTCACGGCTGGTAGCAGCAGACTCAATCAAAAAGTCATCCTCCCTACCGGCGCGGCGGACCATATCCTTCATAACAAATTCTGCCATGGGAGAACGACAAATATTCCCATGGCAGACAAAAAGTATTTTTATCATCTTTTACAAAGTAGCCAGGGTGCGCTCAATTCTTGCAAGTGATCTGTCTTTTCCAAGAACAACAATAGAACCAATGAGCGGAGGGCTTACACGGCTGCCGGTTACTGCCATACGGATTGGCATCATAAAGTCACCAAGCTTAATACCAAGCTCTTCGGCCTTAGCCTTTGCCCATTCTTCTGCGGCTTCATGATCAAGCTCAAAGCACTTGCCTACAAATTCCTTTGAAGCTTCAAGAACTTCCTTTGTCTTGGCAGCATCAATACGCTTTGGAATAATCTGATCCGCAGGAGGCACAGCAGGTTCTGTAAACATAAAATGAACCATTTCTGCAGCTTCGGTAAGGAACTTAAGGCGTTCCTGAATGAGCGGCATAAGACCAAGCAATGTTTTTTCAACATCTTCGCTTGTCATGTTCATGCTCTTG
>JAFZYR010000136.1 GCA_017616165.1 Treponema sp. | reverse complement strand
TCCGGCTAAGATGCGGCGCATTTCTTTTTCTACGGCCGGGAAATCGGTTTCGGTGAATTTGGTTGTTGTTGGGAAATCAAAGTCATAATAAAAGCCATTGTCAATTGCTGGACCAATAGCGATTTTTGTTCCCGGAAACAAATGAAGGATTGCTTCTGCCATTACGTGTGCACAACTGTGCCTGATGATTTGTAGTTTTTCATCTACCATAGTATAACTCCTTAAAAAATACACCAAATTCACCATTAGATGTTGTATTTTTGAGTAATAATTATAATGAAAAATTATGTTAGAGTAAATAACATTATCTGGCGTTAGCATTTACCAGAATGATGCAATAACGCCGTTTTTTATACTTTAAACTCGTCTATCTGTTTACCAATCTTAATAATAGAATCTTTCATTCTGTCTGCTACTTCGGTAAGGACAGTTCCGGTTTCGTTGATTCTGCGGGCGCCGGAGGCCATTTCGTCCATGCTGGATCTCATGGAAATTGTTACGTTCTGCAGATGCTGTACTTCGGCAAGGATGAGCTTGTTGCCGTTCTGCATTTCGTCAGAAGCGCTGCGAACCTCCTGAGAGCTGTCGTTCATCATCTTTAAGGTTTCTATAATCTGCTTAGAGCCTTCGTTCTGTTCAGCCATAGCAGTCTTAATCTGAATAACCAGCTGGTCGGTATCTGTAAGCTCCTGAGAAACAAGGGCAAAGGTTTTACTTGCATCGGTAGAAGCACTAACAACTTCCTTAATAGATTCCATAATCTCGTTCAACTGATTTGTAATCTGAGTTGACTGCTGGGATGAAGTTTCAGAAAGCTTACGGATTTCATCTGCTACTACAGCAAAGCCCTTACCTGCTTCACCGGCGTGGGCAGCTTCGATTGCGGCGTTCATGGCAAGCAGGTTTGTCTGTTCTGCAATATTTGCAATTGCAACGTTGGCATCCTGCAGCATAACAGACTGTGCTTCAATAGCCTGAACCTTTGTATTAACAGTTTCAAGCTGAGAAAAGCCTTCCTGTGAATGCGACTGAAGCTCACCGAACGAGCTGTTCATTTTTTCAACAGAAGTACTAACTGAGTTGATGTTGCCTATCATTTCTTCTACGGCAGAAGAAGCCTGAATTACACCGGCAGACTGATTTTCAATCATCTGGTTCATGGAATTGATGTTGGCAGATATTTCATCAACGGCTTCGGCAGTCTGGTCTACACTTCCCTTCTGATGATCCAGCTGCTGACGGAAGCTGTCTATATTTGCAATAATCTGTGTAATTGAGCTTGCGGTATCCTGAGCGGTAGAAGACATGTCCTCGCCTGCAATTCCAAGTTCATTTTTAGAAGCCTTTACATCAGAAATAATTGTCTGCAGCTTTTCTGTAAAGTTGTTAAAGCCCTGAACTACCTGACCAATTTCATTGTTTGAATGTATCTGGATTCTTTGTGTAAGATCTGCATTACCCTGAGAAATACCTGTAATGGCATTCTTTACAACCTTAAGTGGTTTTAAAGAAACGGACAGTACAAGTACACCAATTATAAGAATAATAATTGTAGTGATAATTCCAAAGGCAACTGCTGTGTTTCCAATTTTTTTACCAAGTCTGTCTACTACATTTCCCGGTACAAGAAAACCCATTCCCCAGGAAGTACCTTCTATACCCGAATAAACAAGCAGGTCTTCTTTACTTCCTGTATAGGAATTAATCCAGGCATAACCGCTTTCGCCGTCTACCATTCTGCGTGATATTTCGGCAAGGTCCTCGTGGCCTTCTCCAGGATTTGTAATAAAGTTTCCGTCTTCTTCTGCAGCCGGATGATAAATTACATTTCCGTCATGATCGATTATAAACATCCAGATATCTTCCGGAATATTAAGCTCTTTGATCGGTTCAAGAAGAACATCAACATTGATAACACCTGCAACCATGGCAAAAACCTTTCCGTTTACACCATTAATTCGTCTTGCAAAATGAACTACCTTATTTCCGGTTGTTCTTGAAACTACAGGATTATCTATATAACGTTCCTTACCTTCAAACATGATTGCCTTTAAATAATCGCGGTCCGAAATATCTGTTCTCGTTCCGTTATCATTAAAAGAAAGCCCCTGGGCATCGGCAAGCATTACATAATCATATTCTCTTGCACGAATCTGAGGATTATTTTGAAGCCAGTTTCCGGCAACATTAAAAATACCTGACTTCATTACATCTGAATTTACATAAGGATTAAGCTGCTTAAAGTAACCGTCTATAGTGTGCTCAAGAGAGCTTCTGATAGAATTTGTGAGCACTACATAGTTTTCGATATGATCTTTGCGGGAATCATTTTTTGCAAGTCTTGATAAAACTGCTACCTGCAATACCGTTAATGAAGCAATTCCAAGACCAATAAGAATAATAAGATTTGCGATAAGACTAACACGCTTTTTTCCTGCCATAAAACCCTTCCAAAAATAAAGTTTCTAACGTTTTAGCAATATCACAATTCAATAATATTATAATTTTATAATGATTATCCCAATAAAGCAACCTTTGATTAGATTTTTTTTATATGCTGCAAAGCTTCTTTTTTTTCATCCAGATATAGCGCAGCCAGGCCGTAGCGGCACTCATAAACCACACAAGACCAACCGACCACCAGATTCCCCATACTCCAAAAAGAGGAAGAGCGGTAAGAATAAATGGTACTGTAAAGCGGCCTATAACTTCTGTTATTCCGTTTATAAGTGCAAAGGTTGCATCTCCGGCTCCGGTAAGAATTCCTCGTATTGTGTAAATACAGCCAAGGAAAACATAAAACCAGCTGGAAATGCGCAGGGCTGTAGCACCCATTGCAATTACATCAGGCTCCTTTACAAAAAAGCGGATGATGGCGTTTCCAAAAATCTGCATCACCGGCAGCATGGCAAGAGTAAATATTGTCATCATAATCATGGCCTTTTTATAGCCCAAGATCATGCGGTCATACTTTTTAGCACCATAATTTTGTCCGCTATAGGTTGAAAGCGCAGCTCCCAGAGTCTGATACGGCTGATGCAAAAGCTGTTCTACGCGGCTTACTGCGGTAAAGGCAGCAACAGCAACAGGCCCAAAGTTATTTACAACACGCTGTAAGGCCATGCACGAAATTGCAATCATAGAATACTGCAGCGAAAGCGGAACACCTAGCTTTACACACTTACTTAAGATTTCTGTATTAAGATGAATATCGCTTTTTGTAAGCTTAAAATATACATTTGTGCGAAAGGCAAAAATTGTACACAGAGTTCCACATATTACATTAGAAATTAGCGTTGCAATTCCTGCACCTATTACTCCCATATGAAAAACACACACAAAAATCAAATCAAGAATTACATTCAAAAAGCAGGAGAAAATCAAAAAATAAAGAGGAGTTTTAGAGTCTCCAAGCGCGCGCAGCATAGACGAAATAAAATTATAAACAGAGATCATAATAAGACTCACACACATGATTTTCATATATGCCGTAGAGTCTTCAATGATTGACTCAGGAGTCTTTAAAAATTTAAGGATTGGCTGGGCTGAAAAAAATGCAATTGTTCCTATGACAAGCGGAACCACCAGCATAATAAAAGCGGTGTTCACAATACAGTTTTTGACCTTGCTGTCGTTACCTTCTCCAAAAAAGTGAGACGTAATGATTCCGCCACCTGAGCCTATTCCGTTACAAAGTGCAAAAAAGAAAAAGGTGATAGAGCCTGTAGCTCCAATTGCTGCAAGGGCGTCGGCACCTATAATCTGACCTACAATTACAGAATCTGCCAGATTGTACAGCTGCTGGAAAACATTTCCTATGAGCATTGGAACTGAAAAAACGAGCAGAAGGCGAACCGGATTCCCTTCTGTCATGTTCATCATATTGGACTTCATTATACTTGTATTATAATGAGCGCCTTAATTAATAAATTGTATGAATATATTCAGTTATAGCCTCTATTTCACCGCCCTTTTTGATGCGGTCTACAAGCGGGCCTTTAAGCCTTACTATTACAGCTTCGTTTGGTTTTAATTCTGAGTCAGATTCAAGCTCGCAGTGAATAAAGTTCTGGGTCATACAGTGGTAAATATATTTGCCATCCCGCAGGCTGATTTTCTTTTCTACAACTGCACTAAGCTCTTTACCGGCAAAGCCTTGTATATATTTGATTTTGTTTTGAATTGCAAGCTGGGTAAGCTGTTTTGCCCTCTGTCCGCTCACACTCTGAGGAATCTTTGGCCTCATGCTGCAGGCTGGAGTCCCCGGGCGCTCGGAAAAAGGAAAAGCATGTATCCAGGCAAAATTACATTCACGGCAAAGCTCAAGGGTCTGTTCAAAATCCTGGTCTGTTTCGCCTGGAAAGCCCGTTATAATATCACAGGCAATAAAGGCCTGAGGCTTGGACGCACGAAGCTTTTTACAGGCAGCCAGCACCTCTTCCCTGCCATAGTGGCGGTTCATAGCCTTAAGGATATTATTGCTGCCGCTTTGAACAGAAATATGAAAATGAGGCCGCACACGGCTGTCAGAAATTACACGGCAAAACTCTTCGGTAACAACCTCGGGGTAAAGACTCGAAATGCGGAAATTGATTTTCGAGGTATGTGCAAGAAGGTATTCCAACAGGCCTGTAAAATCAAGCCAGGTTTCTTTTGTACATTCTTCAAGACTACCCTGCACCAGCCTTCCTTTATACTGGGCAATATTTATTGTGGTAAGCACAACCTCATCATAGCCTGATTTTTCAAGCGCAATAACGCGTTCAAGCGCAGTATTTACATCCAGAGAAACGCTGTGGCCGCGTGCAATATGAATGGTACAATACGAGCAGTTGTTGTTACAGCCATCCTGAATCTTAAGGCTTGCCCTTGAATGTGCAAGCAGCGAGGTTGTAGAAAGCTTAAACGAATCTTCGGGGAAATCTGGTTTTGCAACCGGTAGCTGGACAACCTGTTCATTTACTGCAAGGATAAAACCCGGAATATCAAAAACACCTTTATCGTCGGTAAACCTTTTTAAAAGCTGGGGAACCTTTGCAAGTCTGCTTTTTACCTGACCACCAAGAACAATTATACGTTCATCAATTTGTACAATCTGAGCTCTGGAAAGCTGGGCATAACAGCCGGTAACAAGCACTGCAGCGTTATAAAACTTTTTTAAAATGAGTCTTATAAGACGGCGGGCCTTTTGTTCGGCCTTAAGAGTAACTGCACAGGTATTGATTATTACGAGCTTTGTAGAAGGATCTTCCTTAGCAGAAGCCGAAACCTCTTGCAGACAAACGCTGAATTGCGCATCTGTAAAAAGTCTGGCAGCAGCTTCGCTTTCTATCTGATTGAGCCTGCAGCCAAGGGTTTGTATTCTTACGTCTGCCAATTTATTTTACTTTATCTTTTACGCGTTCACGACCACGGGAAGCATCTACAGAAGAAGGATTAAGTCTAAGGGCTTCGTCATAGGCTTCCAGAGATTCAAGATAGTTGCCGGCCATTTCACGGGCATAACCAAGACGAATCCACCAGTTGTCAATCAAAGGTTCCTTTTTTACAGCAGAAGAAAGTGCAATATCTGCATGCTGATAGCGGCCCTGACGAATGAAGATTTCGCCCATAAAATAATAGGCAGCACCGATTCTGGAACCGTTATCATTGTTTGCAACGTACTTCTGGAACTGCTCCATGGCACCTGTATTTTTTCCAAGGTAATAGCGGGCTTCTCCAAGAATTTCTATTAAACGCATGTCATAAGGACTTATTACAAGACCTTCTGTAGCACGCTGCTCTGCTTCGGCATACTGCTTGTTTTTAACTAAAGACCAGCACATAACAACATAGGATTCAATTCTGTTAGGATTTTCCTTGAGCTCTTCTTCGCAAACCTGAACGGATTCGACATATTTTCCGTTGTGATAAAGAACCAGAGCATCCTTCTGTTGAGTCTGAGAAAAAAGCTGGGCACAGCTGATACAAAAAATAACTGTCAGTGTTAAAAAGATTTTTTTCATATTATATTTCTCACTGTTTTACCATAGTACATTTTCCGGAAAAGTCGCTGCCCGGTTCAAGAACAACCTTTTGTGTAATAATGTCTCCATCAAGTGAACCCGAGGCGGTAACAAAAATGAGCTTTTCACCGTGAACATTGCCCTTTACCTTGCCGCGTATTAAAACACGAGAAGCCTTTATATCTGCTTCTACAACAGCGTTGGTATCTATTACGAGGTCACTTTTTGTATCTATTTTTCCGGTAATTTTTCCACGAATCAAAAAAGGCTTTTGCATTTTGATATTGCCGGTAAAGCTTATGTCGTTTTCAACAATGGTATCAAAAGCGTCGTCTTCCAAATCAAAAAAATCTGAATCTTTAACATCAAACATATTACAACTATTTTAACGGTAATGTGATAAACCGTCAATAATCAAGGGCAAATACACAAGCCTTACCGTCCAGCGGAATGGTCAGACGTACAGAAAAAAGCTGAAGCTGCTTAATTCCGGCTGCCTTTTTGAGCACCTTATTCATGCGGAAGTTGCCGTGCTGGTCATCTCCTGCAATAGGACAGCCCTGCCTGGCAAGATGAATGCGAATCTGGTGCATACGGCCTGTCTGTAAAACAAGACTCACCTTAGAAAGTGTAATTTTCTGGTCTTCCCATTCAAGCTCTTTTTCTTCCAGAACCTTGTAATGCGTTACTGCCTTTTTTACCTGCCCATGCTGAACCAGATCCTCGTTTATAACGCCCTGCTTTTGCGCCAGCTTACCTATGCAAACAGCAACGTATTCCTTTTCTACTTCCTTGCTGCCAATGAGCTTTGTCCATTTATTTGCGGCTGCGGGAGTTTTTGCTACGATCATAAGGCCCGAAGTATCCTTATCAAGTCTGTGAACAAGATAAACCTTCTGACCTGTCTGGCGGCTAAGCTCTTCATCAAGCGGATGGGCAATTTTTTCTCCACCCTGTACCGGCATGCCGGCTTTTTTATTTATGATGAAAATTTCTGAGTTTTCGTATATAATAGGTATATCAGGTACTGAGTTCATCAAAATTACTATAATTGAGGATTACTAAAATGACAAGACTTAAAAGCTTTTTAGTCATACTGCTTCTGCTGTTTGGCGTACAACTCTTTGCCGAAAACATTTCTGACACAGTTTACGAATATTCGCTGGATATTCCCGAAGGCTTTGAGCTTGCAGATGTTGCTGATGATCAAATGTCCTATCATTTTACCCATCCAAACTACCCGGTTCAGTTTATCTTAAAAATTTATGACACCACCGGAAACTATGCAAATGCCAGCGGATTAAATTCCGTTTCTGAGGTTCTTTCAACAGCGCTCCTTAAGCTTTCTGCTTCTATGGAAATAGACCGCTTTATCTGGAATGAAAAGGAATGTGCCATTGCAGACTTTTCTATGACGCTTGATAAAAAATATTCCGGCTGGGCAATCTGTGCACCCCTTAAAAAAAGCGGAGCCTATGTAACAATGCTTGCTTATACAACCTCCGAAACAAGACAAAGCTGTAATCCTTTTATAATGTCAATTTTAAATTCCTTATGCACTGACGATAACTATTACTGTTATCCGGGAATTATCATTACCTATGCCTTCCCTCAAGAAGGTGCAAAAAACTTTGGCGTTAAGATTTCCGATACACTTATAAACAGTTCAATAGATAAATCAGATATAGAAGCTGCTCAGTTTGTTCTGGAAATGGAATACAGTGTGCTTTTGCTTTATGCAAGACACGATTTATGGAAGGAAGCCTGGCAGCGTTATTACCGCATGATTTACCGCGACAGCTATGGACGCCTTGCAAGGTTTTCGGAGGATGTAATCAAACAGCTTTATCCGGTAGCCAAGCAGGCAAATCCGTCTAATCCGGAGCTTGCCTATGCCCAGGCAATTCTTTCGTGGGTACAGACCTTTGATTACAAGCGCGACAATGCTTCTTCTTCTACAACAGACTTTACAAATCTTCCTGCAGTTTTATGCGGCGAAGGAAACGACTGTGATTCACGAAGCATGCTCGTATGCGTTTTATTAAGGGCAGCTGGCATAGAATCCTTTATGCTCATTTCGCGAGAATACAGCCACGCTATGACTGTTTTTGAAAATCCTGCTCCAGGCCAAAAATATGAGGTAGCGGGAACAGGCCGTGAATTCTTAATGGGAGAAACTACTGCAAAGGTAACCTGGGGCACAATTGCACAGGAGCATGCCGACCGCAGCAAATGGATTCCTGTATTTTTGCCATAGTGCGCCCGACAAGCTTTAATTTATGCTAAAAGTGAGAAAACTTCCTGTTCTGTCTTGGCAGCAACAATAGAGCTGTGTAAGCCCTCCTGCTTGAGCTTTGCACAGAAATGAGAAAGTGTCTTTAAATACTGTGAGTGCTGGTTATAGGCAGCTGCAATCATAAACAAAAGATCTACAGGCTCATCATCAATTGTCTGATAATCTTCTATAGGCTTACGGCAAACTCCAACAGCCATAACAAGGTCTGTTACCGAAGAAAGTCTTACGTGTGGAATTGCAATACCCTTACCGATTGCAGTAGACATGAGCTCTTCGCGCTTGAGAATTTCGGAAGTAAGCTCCGGTGCATTTTTAATCTGTGGTGCAGTAGCAAGAACGTCTGCAAGCTGAACAATTGCATCGTGCTTTGAGCTGTGATTTATAAATACAATTCTTTCCGGAGAAAGAATGTTTTTAAGCTGAACCTGAGAGTCATCCTGCTTGAAGGAGCTGGAAGAAAGGCGCGCATTTACCCAGTTTTCTATTTCTGATTTCTTAAAACGCCATACAGTACCAATTTTTCCGGCCGGGATTTCACCTTTCTGTGCCCAGTCATATACGGTTCTGTCCGAAACGCGCAGGTATTTTGCTACTTCTTCAATTGTAAGGATATCATCTGTCATATAAGCCCACCTTATACACTTTTTATATAGTTTCTATGAAAACTATGTAATATTTTGCATATTATACAGTTTTTTGTCAAGCGGATGATTTTATTAAGCTAAGCCCCTGTTTTCATTCATAGTAATTTAATTGATTTTTAACTATATATAAAATATAATGTATATATATGAAAACAAAAAAACACATTGGTTTATATATATTACTTGCCTTCTTTTTTATACTTTTATATACATTTCTGGCAGCAAAGCCTCTTGGAAAAGAATATCATTTTACACCTGAATGGAAAAAAAGCATTGCTACACCACCGGTTCAAAAATCAATAACAAATCCTATATATTTTAAGCTTGGACAGACAATCGGTTATTTTACTTCTGACGGAGAGATCACAAATTCACAAACCTACCCTGTAAAAGCCGCCATTTCTTCAAATTATTATGCACTTTATGACACCCTGGATTCTCAAACAGTCTTTTATGATTACACGGGCAAGGAAAAAGGCACCTTTGAACAGGCAGGCTATCCGTTTTTTGAAGAAGACAGAATCTTTATTTTTATGCCGGGTGGAAGCTCCTTTGCAAAATGTAATTCGGACGGCTCTACGCAATGGATTTATGAGGGCATTCTTCCTATAACAGCGTTCAGCTCTAAGAAAAATCTAACCTCTGTGGGCTATGCAGATGGTACAATCAGCATAATTGATAATATTACGGGTATAGAAAAAACAAGCTTTTCGCCGGGCGGCAGTGATTACAAGGTAATACTTGGACTTGATGTTTCTTCTGACGGAACTTACATTGCCTCTGTTTCGGGCCACGATAAGCAGCGTTTTGTTATTACCAGGGCCGATGGACTTCAGCCAAAAATTATTCATCATGAATATCTTGATTCAAACCTTAACAGGCGCACGGTTGTAAGATTCTGTGATAACGACAGGCAGGTAATCTACAATTACGAGGATCACATCGGTATTTATAATATTACAGACGGAAAGAACACAAACATAAAAATTGACAAGACTGTTATTGCAATTGAAGAAACCGATTCAATCTTTTTTGTGCTCGGTAAAAACGAAAATCAATATACTGTATACATAATTGAAAAAACTCAGACTCTGGAAGGACATTTTACCTTTGAGGCTGAATCTGCTTTTATAAAAACAAATGGGGATGATCTTTATATTGGACAGGATTCAACAATTTCCAAAATAAAGATTACAAAACAATAACGGGGTGGGATTATGAAAAAACTTGCTGCATTTGCCGGTGTTCTATTAATTGGTACTCTTGCACTTACCTCTTTGAGTGCAGTTGAATGGCCTGTGGAAGATAAATCACCGGATTCTATTTATTCTTATTTTGGACAGAATGTAGGCGGTAAAATAAGCAAATCCCTCATTTTTACAAAGCCTCCAAAAAAGCAGACAACACGCTCCGGCGCTCAGACAAAGAAAATCACAGACGAGGAAGAAGCCGAACAGGAAGAGGTTCAGAATGTAATGGCCGTAAAGGACGGGACCATTTTGATTGTTATGTCAGAGTATGATGATGATTCAGACTTTTTTCCTTCTGCACTTGGAACCTCTGTAATTCTTGCACATGATGATGACATTATTTCGGTTTATTCAAATCTAGAAACTCAAAGCGTATTGGAAAATACAAAGGACAAGACTTCACTTGGCGAAGGTGAATTAATAGGACATACCGGAAACACAGGCTGGCAGCAAAGCTCAAGCACACTGGAGTTTCAGATTATAGACAATCAAAAATCTGCGGCAATTAATCCTGTAATTCTTTTGCCTCGTACAGAAAAAGAAGAAGACTATTCATTTACAGGTGTTGTGCTTCAGAACAAAAGCGGTACCCTCTACGATTTACGCGAAAGCAAGGTTTTTCCGGCAGGAACCTACAAGGTTTATCACACACGCAATAAAACAACAGTTCCTTATAAAATTTCCTGTACCATAAACGGCGTAATTGAAGATGAAATATTCTTTGATACAATTACCCTGCAAAACGGCAAGCTTTATATTAGTGGAAAAGACAAGCATTACAATTCCGATATCCTATATCCGGATGAAAACCTTATTTTAACCGGTGAAATAACCCTTACACCAGGAAAATCTACACTTGGACTTACTTCCGAAAGCTTTCTTGGAAAACAAAAACAGTTAAATTATCAGCTCTCAATTTATTAGAATTTGTGATTTTACGGTTTTGGTGGTAAAATTATAGTATGAAAACAAACATGATTTTATCTGCAAGCGGCTGGCGTAAGGTTTTTGCTGCCAGTGGAGATGAACAGGATCATAGCCCGGAAATTACAGAACAGGACTGGGCACTAAGTGCTGCCTGTGCCAGTGTTTTTTTTGATTATCTTTCACAGAAAACCGGTCAAGAATGTCCGGTAATAGCTCTTGGAAGGGACACACGCCCAACCGGAACAGCGATTGCTGGAGCAATGAAGTACATGCTAGTAAAAAAAGGTGCTTTGGTTCAGGATACAGGCATTTGTTCTGCTCCAGAAATAATGGCTTATGCAAAAAAGCTGGACGGTTTTATATATATTTCTGCAAGTCATAACCCTATTGGCCATAATGGAATTAAATTCGGTATAAATGACGGCGGAGTTTTAGAAGCAAAGGAAAATGCAAAGCTGGTTGAAGCACTTCTTGCAATAACAGAGGATGATGCAAAGCTTGAACAGCTGGTAAAGGATGCCAGGTCCTGCAGCTCGTCTACCCTTCATGAAATTGAATTAAACGAAAAAAGCTCAAAGCATAATGCATTACGCGCCTATGAGGATTTTATCTGCCAGACAATTACCGACAGCGACAACAAGGAGCATCAAAAGGACTTTTTTGAAATGCTGGACGGCCAGATCCGCTCCAAGGGCTTTGGCGTAGTCTGCGACTTTAACGGAAGCTCCCGTGCCCGCTGTATTGATAAGGAATTTTTTACCAGCCACGGAATAGATTTTTATTCTTTGAATGAAGACGAAATTGCACACGAGATTATTCCAGAAGCAGAAAATCTTGTTTATGTTGCAGAGGGAATGGAAGACCTTCACCGTCATAACAAAAACTGCAATGCCCTGCTTGGCTATATGCCGGACTGTGACGGAGACCGCGGTAATATTGTTTATTGGGATCAAAATGAAGGCAAGCCTGTAATTCTTAAGGCTCAGGAGGTTTTCAGTCTTTCTGTGCTTGCAGAACTGACCTACAGCATTTGGAAAAACGGTGGAGACGCTTCGTTTAAGCCAGCTGTTGCAGTGAACTGCCCTACTTCTATGAGAATTGACGAAATCTGCCGCGTGCTTGGTGCTCAGGTTTTCCGTGCAGAGGTTGGAGAAGCAAACGTAGTAAACCTTGCCCGTGAAAAGCGTGATGAGGGTTGGAACGTTCGCATTCTTGGCGAAGGCTCTAACGGCGGTACTATAACCTATCCTTCAAGTGTACGCGACCCGTTGAATACAGTTTTTGCAATTATAAAGCTGCTGATGATGCGTGAGGATGGCCTGTATGAAATCTGGTGTAAAAAGGCCGGAATTGAATATAAACCTGACTTTACTTTAACAGATGTGCTTGAAAGCCTGCCGGTATATACAACTACCGGAGTGAGCGAGAGTCGTGCAATCCTTAAGGTAAAGAACACAGACCACGCTAAGCTTAAGGCTGCTTTCCAGAAGGCTTTTGAAGCAGACTGGGAAAAGAAAAAGGCTGATTTGAAAAAGAAATATGGAATTGCCGGCTATGAGGCTGTGATTACGAATGGTACTAAGGAAACAAGGGAGGTTTCTGACTATTCACTTTCTGGTAAGGGCGGACTTAAAATTATATTTAAGGACGACGCCGGTTCCCCGGTTGCCTTTATCTGGATGCGTGGCAGCGGAACCGAGCCTGTTTTCCGCATTATGTGTGATGTCCGCGGAGATAATGCTGAAGAGGAAAAAGCACTGCTTGCCTGGGAAACAGAACTTATTCAGAAGGCAGATATGTAATTTCCTCTGTCATTCCCGCGGTCCCTGAGCTTGTCGAAGGGTGCCCGGGAATCTCATCAAATAAAAGATTGTCGGGTCAAGCCCGACAATGACATGCGGTGGTTGAGCTTGTCGAAACCACCTCGACAATGACATATTTTAGAATTTAAGATATTATATACATACAAAGGAGTAACAAAATGGAAAAATCAGAAATATTGGAAAGAGCAAAAGCTTATATTGCTGCAGAACAGGACGCCCGCTTCCGCAAGGAAATCGAAGAGCTTGTTGCTAAAGAAGATTATACAGAGCTGGAAGACCGCTTTTACCAGACACTCGAGTTTGGAACAGGTGGACTTCGCGGCATTATGGGTGGCGGAACAAACCGCATGAACACCCTCGAAATAAATATGGCTACACAGGGCCTTGCAAACTATGTACTTAAGGCCTTCCCTGAAAAAGCAAAGGCCGGAACTTTAAGCGCAGTAGTTGCCTACGACAGCCGCTTGAACTCAGATGTATTTGCAGAAGCAACTGCACTCATCTTTGCCGCAAACGGAATTAAGGCTTATTTGTTCTCTAGCCTTCGCCCAACCCCTGAGCTTTCATTTGCAATCCGTACACTCAAGGCAGATACAGGTGTTGTAGTTACAGCATCACACAACCCACGCATGTACAACGGTTATAAAGCATACTGGAATGACGGTGCTCAGGTAATCGAGCCACATGATGTTGGAATTATTGAAGAAGTAAACAAAGTAAAAGATGTAAAGACAATGACCCGTGTAGAAGCAATTTCTACAGGCAAGCTTGTAATCATCGACAAAGAAATAGACGAAAAATTCTGGGATATGTGTAAGGCCCAGCTCTTCCGTCCAGACCTCATCAAG
>JAFZYR010000135.1 GCA_017616165.1 Treponema sp. | reverse complement strand
CAAATCAGCCGGTAAGGCTTAATGATAGGTGGATATTATGGCTGAAAAGAAAGGTTATGTAGCCACTACAAAGTTCCTGATTGCATCACCAACAAAGGTTCGCCCGGTTGCAAATGTAATCAAGCAGAAGTCCTATTCGGAAGCTATGGCAATTCTTGCTAATATGCCTCAGAAGGGTGCAAAGCTTATCAGCGCAACACTTAAGTCTGCAGCTTCAAACGCTTTGAACCTGAATAGCAAGTTAGATGAAGATATGCTTTACGTTAAGGAAATCAGAATCGACGAAGGTCCACGCCTTAAGAGAGTATGGTTCCGCGCACGTGGTCGTGCAGATCAGTTGCTCAAACGTATGTGTCATATTACCGTCATCGTTGACGAGAAGGCGGGGGAATAAAAGTGGGACAGAAAGTTAATCCTATTGGTTTACGCTTAGGTGTAAACAAGACATGGCAGTCACGCTGGTACGCAGATCCTCGTGAATATGCAGATTTAGTTTTGGAAGATATCAAGATCCGCAAAATGGTTTCTGAGCTTCCTGAATGTAAAAATGCTGAAATCGCTGAGATTGAAATTGTTCGCCATCCACAGCGCGTAACAATTGTAATTCATACAGCTCGTCCAGGTGTTATTATTGGTTTAAAAGGTGCTTCAATCGAAAAGATTAGTGCTGATATTCAGAAGCAGCTTACAAAGAAAGTTCAGATTAAGATTAAGGAAATCAAGCGTGCAGAGCTTAATGCAAGCCTGATTGCCCAGAATATCGGACGTCAGCTTTCTGGTCGTGGTTCATTCCGCAAGGCTATGAAACAGGCTGTAAGCAATGCTATGCGTGCAGGTGCACAGGGTGTTAAGGTTCGTCTTAGCGGTCGTCTCGGCGGTGCAGATATGTCTCGTACCGAAGAGCACAAGGAAGGACGAGTTCCTCTTCATACTCTTCGTGCCGACATCGACTATGGAACATACGCAGCTCCAACTACCTACGGTAAGATTGGTGTAAAGGTATGGGTCTATAATGGTATGAACTACGGTGTTGATCACAACGAAGATGCTGGTCAGCTTGTAAAGAAACCAAAGCGCACAGTTCGTGCTGCTGCTGGTGATAAGGCTGAGGGCGCTGAACCTGCTAAAAAGGCAAGGAGTTAGAAATGCCACTTAGTCCAAAAAGAGTAATTCACCGTAAGGTGCAGCGTGGCCGCGAAAAAGGCAATGCGACACGCGATAATCACATTGACTTCGGAGACATCGCATTGGTTGCAATGGAACCGACATGGCTGGATGCCAGAGTAATCGAAGCTGCCCGTGTTGCTATCAACCGTAAGCTTGAACGTAAGGGAAATGTATGGATTCGTATTTTCCCTGATAAACCGATTACAAAGAAACCGGCTGAAGTTCGTATGGGTAAGGGTAAGGGTGCTCCAGATCACTGGGCTGCTGTTATCAAACCTGGTATGATTTTGTTCGAAGTAGGTGGCGTAGACCTCAAGGTAGCTCACAGAGCTCTTGAACTTGCAGGTGACAAGCTTCCTGTTCTTACAAAAATAGTATACAAGCCAACAAAGGACTAGGAGGAATAAGATGGCTGATTCAAAGAAAAAGAATGACAAAGAGTTGTCTTATAAAGAACTAGTTGCTAAACGCGATGAGCTTAAAAAGGAATACATGGATCTCCGTTTTAAGATGGTAATTTCCCATGTAGATAACCCAATGCAGAAACGTACAATGCGCCGCGAAATCGCACGCCTTAATACGTTCATTCGCCAGAAAGAAATTGCTGGCGAAAATAAATAGGAGCTGAACCGTGGAAGAGAAGACTGTTCAGACTGTAAAGAATGCAAAACGTTCATTTGTTGGTCTTGTTACATCAGAAAAAATGGACAAGACAATTGTTGTAACAATTGCAACAAAGAAAATGGACCGTCTTTACAAGAAGTATGTTACTAGATCTAAGAAATACATGGCTCATGACGAAAACAATGACGCTCATGTAGGTGATACAGTAAGAATCGTTGAATGCAGACCGCTCAGCAAGAATAAGAGCTGGCGCCTTGCAGAAATCATTGAACGTGCTAAATAAGCCAAGGAGTTAAGAATATGATTCAGATGCAATCTTGTATGACAGTTGCTGATAACTCCGGAGCAAAAATTGTTCAGTGTATTAAAGTTATCGGCGGTTCACATCGCAGATACGCTGGTATCGGCGATATCGTGGTAGTAGCTGTTAAGGAAGCAATTCCAACATCTGCTATTAAGAAGGGTTCTATAGAAAAGGCTGTAATTGTACGCCAAGCTAAAGAATACCGTCGCCCTGATGGAACTTACATTCGTTTTGATGATAACGCTTGTGTTATCGTAGACGACAGCAAGAATCCAAAGGGAAAGCGTATTTTCGGACCTGTAGCTCGCGAGCTTCGTGATATGGACTTTATGAAGATCATATCTTTGGCTCCGGAAGTTCTCTAAGGAGTAATAGAAATGATAGCTAAGTCAAAAATCCGAAAGGACGATACAGTACAGGTACTTGCTGGAAAAGACAAGGGTAAGCGCGGAACAGTTATCCGTGTTAACTGCAAAAAAGAAACAGTTTTAGTATCTGGTGTAAACATTGTTAAAAAAGCAATGAGAAAGAAGAGTCAGCAGGATCAGGGCGGTATTGCCGAGATCGAAGCTCCTCTTAATATTTCGAATGTAGCAATCGTATGTAAAAAATGCGGTCCTACAAAAATTGGTTATAAAATTGACGGCGACAAGAAGATT
>JAFZYR010000134.1 GCA_017616165.1 Treponema sp. | reverse complement strand
TAAACCAGGTGACAACGCTAAGGTTATCGGTGAACTCATCCACCCAATCGCTATGGATGAAGGTCTTAAACTTGCTATCCGTGAAGGCGGTCACACAATCGCTTCTGGTCAGGTTGTAAAAATTATTGAATAGTTTTTAATCTTTCAGACAAAAGGGCTGGTTTTTCAATCAGTCCTTTTGTCGTGAAATAGGAGTTATTTGAAATGGCTAATGGAAAGATTCGTGTCAGACTTCGTGCATTTGATGTAGAGCTGATCGACCAGAGTGCTAAAGCCATCGTGCAGACTGTTCAGAAAGCGGGAGCAAAGGTTTCAGGACCAATCCCTCTTCCTACAAAAATCAATAAGTATACAGTTTTGCGTTCACCTCACGTAAACAAAAAATCTCGTGAGCAGTTTGAAATGCGCACACACAAACGTCTTATTGACATAATGAACCCATCACAGGATGTTATGGATTCATTGATGAAGCTTGAGCTTCCTGCCGGTGTAGATGTAGTTATTACACAGTAGTACAAAATCCCTCTATACAGGGATAACCTTCGGGTAAAACGAGCGCCTTGCGCTCATAAAATAAACGGTACGGTCCCTCTGGATTTGGGATGACGGCCATGAGGAGATATCAGAATGAAAGGTCTGATTGCTAAAAAAGTTGGTATGACACAAGTATTCGACGAAAGCGGAAACCTGACACCAGTAACCGTAATCCAGGTCGAGCCGAATGTTGTCGTTGCCAAAAAAACAAAGGAAAATTGCGGCTATGATGCAGTTGTTCTTGGTTTGGATGATATGAAAGCATCTAAAGCAAGCAAAGCTTATGCCGGACAATTCCCAGAAAACATCACCCCTAAGCGCTGCTTGAAAGAGTTCCGCAATTATGAAAAAGAAGTAAATGTTGGTGATGTTGTTGGTCTTGAGCTTTTTGATGGAGTACGTTTCCTTGACGTTACCGCTACATCAAAGGGTAAAGGTTTCCAGGGTGTAATGAAGAGATGGGGTTTCCATGGTGGACGTGCTACACATGGTTCTAAATTCCATCGTGAACCGGGTGGTACAGGAGAATGTACAACACCAGGACACAGCTTTAAGAATATTAAGCTTCCTGGACACATGGGAAACAAGAGAATTACTGTTCAGAATTTGAAGATCGTAAAAGTAGATCCAGAACTCAAGGTAATTATGGTTCGTGGTGCTGTTCCTGGTAACAAGAATTGCACTCTTATCGTTAAGTCCGCAGTTAAGAAATAAGGAGACGGAATATGGAAAAGAAAGTATATTCAACTTCTGGTAAAGAACTGCGTACAATCACACTTGATGATAAGGTATTCGGTCTTCCAGTTAATGATGATGTTATTTACTATGCCATCACAAATGAATTAGCCAATAAGCGTGTAGGTACAGCTTGTACTAAGACCCGTTCCGAAGTTCATGGCTCAAATAATAAGCCATATAAGCAGAAGGGTACAGGTAATGCACGTCGTGGTGATAAAAAATCTCCAATCACTGTTGGCGGTGGTACAATTTTTGGACCAAAGCCACGCGACTTCAGCTATTCTATTCCAAAGAAAGCTAAGCAGCTCGCAATCAAGTCTATCCTCAGCTCACATGCTCAGGGCGACAGACTTACAGTAGTAGAAGATTTTACTATCGAAAGTGGTAAAACAAAGGATTTGGTAAAGATTCTTGACTGTTTTGCAAAGGACGAAAGAACTGTTCTTATCCTTAAGGACGATGATGGAAAGATCAAGCAGGCTGCAAGAAACATTCCTAACTTGACCTTCCTTTCTTACAACCGTCTCGAAGCTCACGCTTTGTTCTACGGACGCAAGATTATCGTATTGGAAAGTGCAGTAAAGAATCTTTCAGATTTCTATGCAGAAGATAAGGAGGCTAAATAATGAATTACGAAGATATTCTTATTAAGCCTGTTGTTTCAGAAAAGGCAAGTGCTTTACGTGAACAGAATAAATATGTATTCGTTGTTCATCCGGATGCAACAAAAACACAGATTAAAGAAGCTGTAACACGCTTGTTTAAGGTAAAGGTAATTGGATGCACAACAATGAATGTGCTTGGAAAGGTTAAGCGTCTTCGTGGTAAACCAGGACGCACAGCATCTTACAAAAAGGCTATCGTTCGTCTTGCAGAAGGCGAAACAATTGCTGCTTTTGAAGGTGTTTAATCCAGGTAGTAGGAATTAAGGGGATATAAAATGGCTCTTAAAGTATTTAAGCCAATGACACCAGGTACACGTGGACGTGTAGACCTGCGTAGAGACGAACTGACAACCGATAGACCCGAGAAAACTTTGGTGTCAGGACGTAAGTCTCATGCCGGACGCGGAGCTGGCGGACGTATTTCTGTTCGTCACCAGGGCGGCGGTCACAAGAGACGTTATCGTGATATAGATTTTAAGCGTGATAAGCACGGTATTCCTGGAACTGTAAAGTCCATCGAATACGACCCAAACAGAAGTGCTAACATTGCTTTGATTTATTATGCAGACGGTGATAAACGTTATATCATCGCTCCAAAGGGACTGCAGGTAGGACAGAAGATTCTTTCTGGCGACAACGCAGCTCCGACAGTTGGAAATGCACTTCCTCTGAATGCAATTCCAGTTGGTTTTACTATTCATAACATTGAGCTTACACTCGGACAGGGCGGACAGCTTGTTCGTTCAGCTGGTGCAAGTGCAATGATTGCAGGTCGTGAAGGGGACTACGTTATCGTTCGCCTTCCTTCAAGCGAAATGAGAAAGATCAATGGTAAATGCTATGCAACAATCGGTGTTGTAGGAAACGAAGAACACATGAATGTTAAGCTTGGTAAGGCCGGACACAAACGCTGGCTGGGTATTCGCCCAACTGTTCGTGGTATGGCAATGAACCCTGTTGATCACCCGCTTGGTGGTGGTGAAGGTGCTGGTAAAGGACGTAACCCTGTTACTCCTTGGGGTCAGCCTTGTAAAGGTTACAAGACTCGTAACAAGAGAAAGACATCTAACAACTTTATTGTTAGCCGTCGTAAGAAGTAGTTGCAGAGGAGATAATCGTGTCAAGATCTGTTAAGAAAGGACCTTTTGTAGAAAAATCACTTTACAAGAAGGTTCAGGCAATGAATAAGGAAGCAGACAAGAAAATGATTAAAACATATTCTCGCTGCTCTACAATCATCCCGGAAATGGTAGGAAATACTATTTCTGTGTATAACGGTAAATCATGGATTCCTGTATATATTACAGAAAACCTGGTTGGTCACAAGCTTGGTGAATTTGCACCAACTCGTACTTACCATGGCCATGGTGGTTCAGACAAATCAGCCGGTAAGGCTTAATGATAGGTGGATATTATG
>JAFZYR010000133.1 GCA_017616165.1 Treponema sp. | reverse complement strand
TGATATGGAAAAGCCGTCCGTACGAAAGAAATACATTCCTCCGTACGACAGCATTTGGCGCATTACAAATTCAAATTTGTTCAGAAAAAAGACCTTAATTTTTTGAAGTCTATTATGGACAAAATCGCTTACGAATGACAGTATTATTTTATAGATCAGATTATTTCTCGTTATTAGACATTTCAGCAGCACTGTGAATCATCGTTTCTATAGATTTTAAGAGTTCAGGCGAAAGATTATCTAGTTCATTAATAATTTTTCTGTATTTTCTATAAGTATCAAAATCAGAATAAATCTTTTGTTCTTGATTTACAGGATCCTCTCCGGTAACAAGAAACTCAACAGTTGTTCCAAGTGCTTTAGCAAGTTTTACAGCTACTTCAGCATTAGGAATAACAGCGCGGTTGTCTAGATAGGAATCAATTGTTCGTTTGTTTATTTTTGTAAGGGCAGATAATTCCTTTGTCCTTAATTCCCTGAAGTCAATCATGTCTCTTAGATTCTCTCTAAACATATCTTAACAATACCATTATTTTGGTATGTTTTTGTTGTGTAAACTAATATGTTGGTATAAAATATTTATGTAAATATCTTGGGAACATATATGTTTTGACAATTTCTTTACAATAAACACTTTTAAAGGATTTGACGAATGTCTTTATATGAAGAATTACAGAAAGTATCATCTGAAGAAGATGTAAAAGATTTGTACATAAAAGCCTTAAAGCTTAAAGGTTATCAGAAAAATTTAATAGATATACAGACAAAAGAAGTTTGGTTTGAAGCAAAAGTTGGAAAACAAAATACAACTTATGCTATGTTTACGCAACTTTTGTTTTATGTAAATGAGGCTTTAGAGCAGGGAGACTATATTCCTCCCTTTTTGTGTGTTATAGATAGTGTAAAAGCTGCATTAATGAAAACCGATGTTGCTCTGCCTTTATTAAAAGACAAATCAATAAAAATAAAATGGGGAAAATCAGCAAGCGATGTAACACAGGATGCACTGGATAAAGTAAGTCAATTCATAGGAACTCATTTTGTTTCATATAATATTCAACTTAATGAAAAAGAATTTATTGAAGCAGTACATAATGCCATAGAAAAAGGGGAAATCATACGAACTCAAATTACACCAGACAACCTGAAGCAAGTATTTGATAAATGGGTTGATATGATTGGTAAAGAAGTAAAAGGAATTGAACCAGAAGATTATGCACTTTTATTTTATGCAGACACGATGAATGATGGAACAATAAGTACCCATGAGAATCTCCCTGCTGAACTATTACATAAAGGAACAAAACCAGTATTTTCATTAAATGGAAAACTTTACGAACTCAGCAGTGTTGAAGGATATAGAAAATTTTGGGCCATATATGATCGGCCTCCAAAAGAAGAATATAGAAATTATTTACTTGAAAGACGAGATACTCTCATTCCATATGATGAAAGAAGTTTTAAGGGAGCCTATTATACTCCGCTTAATGTGGTAGATAAAGCGTATGAACTATTAAACAAAACATTGGGTGATGGCTGGCAAAAAGAATATATTGTTTGGGATATGTGCTGCGGAGTTGGAAACCTTGAAACAAAGCATTCAAATGCACGAAACATTTATATGAGTACGCTAGATCAAGCAGATGTTGATGTGATGAAAGCTGCTAAAACTTGTGTTGCAGCACAGCGATTTCAATATGATTATCTTAATGATGACATTACAGATGATGGACAAATCGATTATTCACTAACGAATAAAATTCCTCAGAGTTTACAAAAAATAATTGCTGATGCAAAAGTTGGTAAGAAAAAAATATTGGTTTTGATAAATCCACCTTATGGAGAAGCCACAAGTTCTGATAATGCAAGAAAAGGCGCGGGAATAGATGCAAGTAAAACTGGTATCAAATTAACCCGATGGGCAGAATTTGGAATGAAAAAATGGGGAAAAGCTAGCAATGAATTATTTTTACAGTTTGTAACAAGGATTTTTGAAGAAATTCCAAATGCAACATTAGCAATGTTCTCAAAAATGAAATATGTGACAGCACAAACATTAGATATATTTCGGAATGCTTGGAATGCAGAATTTCTGAATGGATTTGCTGTTCATTCAAAATCGTTTGAAGGACTTCGTGGTGATTTTCCAATAGGATTTTTAATTTGGAAACAAAATTCAAAATCAGTAAATGTCATAAAAGAGGTGTCATGCGAATTACTGGATAAAGAAGCCAATCCAATTGGTCAGAAAACATTTTATAATGCTGAAGATTCAGAGTTATTAATTAATTGGATTCAAAGAGTGAAACCAAATAGGGAAGATTGTATTCCCTTAAAAAATGCAATACTTCCTGCAACAGCTACAAAAGATTTACGTGGAACAAAGTGGGCAGAAGGAGCTATAGGTTATTTTTGGTGCAACAGTAATGATACACAGCAAGCAGAATCTCGTACAGCATTATTCTCCTCAGGATTTAATGGTGGACATGGATTCTATGTTGTTGCTGAAAACATAGAAAAAGTTGCAGTCGTATTAACAGTTCGAAAAATAATTCCTCATATTTGGAAAAATGATGTTGATCAATTTTTAAAACCACAAGAAGAACTATCTGAAGAATTTAAAAATGACTGTTTAGTTTGGATGTTATTTGCAGGATGCAACCTCACTGCAAGTGCAAATGAACTTGAATGGAATAACAAAAAATGGTCGATAGTAAATCACTTTATACCTTTCACTGAAACAGAAGTAAATGCTAATGATCGTTTTGAAAGTGATTTTATGGTTCAATATATGCAAGATAAAACATTCTCAAAAGAAGCTCAGGACGTACTTGATGAAGGTAAGAATATTTGGAAAAAATATTTTGAAACAGATTTTAACCATGAGATTCGCGATAAATATAAACTAAATAGAGCTGATGTTGGCTGGTATCAGATCAGGTTTGCAATAAAAGATTATAATGAGTTAGGGGAAACTATACCAATAAGTTTTGATTTATTTGAAAAAGCATACAATGAATTAACCGAAAAGATACGTCCACAAGTATACTCTTATGGTTTTTTAAAAGTCTAAAATCTTCCAAATTATATCAGTCGGGGTTTTTAAGGGGCGGAGCCTCTTAGGAGAGGGGGTAGCGAAAAAGACCGGAACGAGCGAATGCGAGCGAGGACTTTGGAGCTAGGGGCAGGCGCCCCTCTTTTTTTCCTTCGAGCCCTTCGACAAGTTCAGAAACCGCTACAGGGACCACAATATTCACTTCAAAGAGCGGGGTTCCCTACTAGACAAAATAATAAAAATTTATAAAATAGTTACGATTTTTTTTTCGTTTTTGGCAAATCTGTGTTATACTATATATATAGCGCGGTATTTTCATTTAACAAAGGCGCGGACAAATTAAATAAGTTTTTTAGGAGTTATTGTGAACAAGCACGATTTTCCGCAGATACATTTTTATGATCAAGATTTTGTAGACATATATAATAAAACATGGTCTTGGGTTTCATCTTTCTGGATTAATCCTTCTACAGGGGAGCAGTCTAACGACGGTCTGTTTATATATCCCGAAAACGGAAAGATGGTTTTAAATCAGTTTGAATCTATTTTCTCTTCATTTTTCCTTGTTTATTCCAACAGAAATTTTGACGCCTGCAATAACCTGGACTATTTTTATGCACGTCAGGAAGACAATGGTGCCATCCGCAACCGCTATGATGTAACTAACAACGAGCCTGTACTTGATAAAAAGAATCCTCAGGGGCTGGATCTTCCGCTTTTTGCCTGGGCAGAATTCAATCTGTATCACAAATCTGCAAACAAGCGCCGTATCAAGGAAGTTATGCCAACCCTTATCAAATACATGGACTGGATTGACGCCAACTTTAAAAAAGACAACGGGCTTTATGCAGTTCCGGCAGCAGCCAGCGGAATGACAAACTCTCCGCGCAAGGATGCAGTTTATCCTGTAGATTTTAATGCCTGCATGGCAATAAACGCTTCTTACATGTCTGCACTGGGCGACATCCTTAACGACAAGGATCTGAGCTTCCAGTACCGCAGAATGTATTTTTCAATTAAAACAAGAATTAACTCCCTTATGTGGGATCCAAAAACTAACTTTTACTATGACCTTAACAAGGCACAGGAAAGACTCAAGACCAAGACAATTGCAGCGTTCTGGACTATGCTTGCAGAAATTCCAAACGCAGACAAGGCAGATGCTCTGGTTGAACACCTGAACGACCCTAAGTCCTTTGGAACTGAGCATCCTTTCCCTACCCTTAGCGCCAACGACCCTAACTTTAGTGAAGACGGCAACGGCTACTGTGGTAGTGTTTATCCAGCCTTTAACTTTATGGTAATCAAGGGCCTGGAAAAATACGGAAAGTATGAGCTTGCCCGCGAATGTGCAATCCGCCACCTGTACTATGTACTCGACGGACTTATGCCAAACGAAAGCAGCAAGCAGGCCGGAGACCTTTGGGAAGCATACCTGCCAAACAAGGAAGGAAAGGCTGTACAAAAGGGTAAGCCTGGCTTCCCACGCAAGCGCTATCTGCTTACAGCAGGTCTTTCTACAATTGCACTCATGATTGAAAACATAATCGGACTTTCCATCAGCCTTCCACGCAAGACTGTAGACTGGATTATCCCTAACCTCGAAATCATGGGTATTGAAAAGCTTTCTCTCAAGCGCAACCTCATCACAATTTTGAGCAACAAGAGCGACCGTGGCTGGGGCATTCAGATGGAAAGCGAAAAGCTGTATTACTTTACAATCAATATTCTGGACCAGAAGAAAAAGACTTTGCCTATTCCGTCTGGCAAATGCTCTATGCTTATAGACAAGCTGTAACAGGAGATTTTTATGGCGACCCCTCAATCCGTCATCGAAATCGGTTCTACAGGGGTGCGTCTCCTGGTTGCCGAATTCACCGACGACAGAAAACAGAATATCCTCGACCGTTCAGATGTGCCGTTGTCTATTGGCAAGGACACTATAACTACAGGACAGATTTCTCAGGAAACTCAGGGGCTGCTTATTCAGACTTTGCTGCGCTATAAGGAGCAGCTTGCCGGGTGGGGAATTACTCCTGCCGAAACCACCTGCTTTGCAACAAGCACCTTCCGTGATGCAAAAAACAGCGACCCTGTTATGGACCGTATACGTGTTCAGACGGGCTTTAGAATTCAGATTGTAGATGGTGTAGAAGAAAACAAGCTCATGTATCTTGCTGTAACCGAAGCAATCAAGGACCAGCCGATAGATTTTAAAACTGATGATACGATGATTCTTGTTGTTGGCGGAAGCACCACCGAAATGATGATGATTTCCAAGGGCAAGATGGCGGGTGTTCACAGCCTTCGTCTTGGAACTGTGCGCATTGAGCAGCAGATGAAAAACCTTACAACCTCTTATGATGATATTCAGCGATATATTGAGGAATCCATTAATAACACAAAGGGTTCGCTCGAAAGTGAAATTGACCTTTCTAAGGTAAAGCAGTTTATTGCGGTTGGACAGGATTTGACTATGACGGCCCTGCTTATAGGTAAGCCTGTTTCTACCTTTTTGTGGTCCATTGAACGCGATGCCTTTGACGCCTTTGTTCAGGATGTTCAGGAGTATTCGGTTGATGAATGTGTTGCGCGTTTTAAAATTCCATATGCAGAAGCCGAAACGCTGCAGACCAGCCTTTTGATTTATAACCTTTTTATTCATCTTACAAAGGTTCAGACAATTATTGTTCCGGAGACAAATATCCGTAACGGTATTCTGCTGAGCCAGATTTCTACAGAAAACGAAGAGCTGCAAAAGGAATTTGACATGCAGATTACTGCCTCTGCCCGAAACCTTTTGCGCAAATACCACGGTGATGAAAACCACGCAGAATGTGTGCGCATGATTGCCAGCAGGATTTATGATGCCCTTAAGGACGAGGTTGCGCTCGACAGCCATGCCCGCACACTGCTGGAGACGGCCGCAATTCTGCACGATATCGGTGCCTTTATCCGCTATGACAATCACAATATTCATTCAAGCTATATTATCCGTAACTCAGAGATTTTTGGTTTGTCGCGCAAGGATAATACGATTGTTTCTGAAATTGCAAAGTATCATAAGGGTACGTCTGTTCCTCAGGACGAAGACAGCTTTTTGATGCTGCCGCGTTCCGACCGCATGACCATTTTAAAGCTCACCGCCATTTTACGAATTGCCGATGCAATGGACCGCGGCCACATCCAGAAGTTTAATGATTTTAGTATAAAGTTTATGCAGAACACCATGTACCTGCAGACAAAAAAATCCAAAAATACCGTTCTCGAAAAAATTGCCATGAGCGAAAAGTCGGGCATGTTCGAAAGCATTTTTGGTTATAAGGTAATTTTGTTATGAGTGAGAATATATTTTTTAACAGAGAATTATCCTGGCTGGAATTCAACGCACGAGTACTCAAGCAGGGTCTCCGCAAGGAGCTTCCCCTCCTCGAGCGCGTTCAGTTTCTTTCCATCGTTACTTCTAACTTTGATGAGTTTTTTCAGGTACGTGTTGCGGCCACAAAGCGACTGCTGGAATCTAACCCTGAGCTTACAGATGCTTCGGGGCTCACTCCAAAAATGGTTTTGTCCAGCATCAGCGCCCGTGCACATCAGATAATCCGCCAGCAGCAGGACTGCCTTATAAACGATCTGCTGCCAGCGCTTGCCAAGGAAGGTCTGGTTTATATTCCTCAGGACAAGTACACTCCGCAGCAGACTGAATACCTGCAAAAGCTTTTCCGTTCAGAAATATTTCCTCTGCTCACACCGCTTAGGACAGACACAGAGCCTTTTCCTCATATAAAAAATCTTGATACCTACGCAGGCTTTTTGCTCAAGCCGATTGCAGGAATCAGAAATGCTTCGGAGCTTTTTAAGGGCGACGACGACCAGCCGCGAATTGCCTTTGTGGAAATTCCTTCGGGCATTCAAAAGCTTTACTGGCTGCCCACCGACGGAAAGGCCCGTCAGTTTGCAATGATTGACGACATTATTACCTCGTGCGGAACCCAGCTGTTCCCGGGCTTTGAGGTTGAAGAAACTCTTGTATTTAAAGTTGCCCGCGATGCCGACTTTGCCGTTGATGAAGATTCCGGTTCCAACTTTATTCACGCCATGGAGGACGTTCTTATTCAGAGAAAGTCTTCGTTCCCGGTTCAGATGTGCTGTAACGGAACTTCTGAAAAAATCCGCGACTTTCTTATGCAGCACCTTGAGCTTACAGAAGAGGATGTTTATAAAACAGAGGGCATGCTGGATCCGGGCGGTCTTTTAGAGCTTCGCGATGCCGATGAAACAGGCCGCCTGAGCTTTGAACAGTGGGAACATTTTTACCCTGCAGATCTGCCTGAGGATGAGCCTTACTGGGATACACTCAAGCTGCATGATAAAATCCTTCACGTGCCGTATGAATCTTATGAGCCGGTTGTTAAATTCTTAAACGACGCCGCAGATGATGATAACGTACTTGCTATAAAAATGACCTTGTACCGAACAGGCCGCAATTCTCCGATTATTGATGCACTGGAAAGAGCAGCTCAGCGGGGCAAACAGGTTGTCGTACTTGTTGAACTTAAGGCCCGCTTTGATGAAGAGCGTAACATTGCCTGGGCCAACGAGCTTGAACAGGCAGGCGTTACTGTTATTTACGGCCTTGTAAATCTTAAGGTTCACGCAAAGGTTTTAATGGTAATAAGACGAGAGTCAGATACAATCCGCCGATACGTTCATCTTGCAACCGGTAACTATAATACCAAGACTGCCAAGCTTTATTCTGATATTTCGTTGTTTACAGCAAATCAGGAAATTGCAAATGACGTTTCGCTGTTCTTTAATCTTGTTACAGGCTATTCTACGCTGCAGAATATGAAGCACCTGGGAATGGCACCTGTTACCTTGAAGGACAGGATTCTGAACATGATTCAGCGTGAAATTGAACGAAGCACTCCTGAGCAGCCTGGTCTGATTATTGCAAAAATGAACAGCCTGACTCACGAGGAAGTAATTGATGCTTTGTACAAGGCGAGTCAGGCTGGTGTAAAGGTTATGCTTAATGTACGTGGAATCTGTATGCTGGTTCCAGGAGTGCCGGGACTTAGTGAAAACATAAGCGTTGTGTCTATTGTAGACCGCTACCTTGAGCACGCGCGAATCTTCTACTTCCAGAATGCAGGAACTCCTGAGCTTTACTGTTCTAGTGCCGACTGGATGAGCCGAAACCTTGACCGCCGCATTGAATTGATGTTCCCTATTCTTGATAAAACTGCATTCCGTCAGGTAAAGTCCTGGCTGGATATGTACTTTGAAGACAACACAAATGCCGAAGTCCTTCAGCCAAACGGAAGCTGGGAACCAATAAACGCCAAACGCGCTTCAAAGGTTCGTGCCCAGAAAATGCTTTACGAGCACTACAAATATCAGAACGAGACAAACGAAAAAGCCCGCAAAAACACCCAGGAGTTTGAAGTTAGAAGAAAGTAGATTGCCGCGCTACGCTCGCAATGACGAGATCCACTCCATTGCAAGGTCAGGCCACATTGCAACATCTCGGAACTTAGCTGCCATCTGGGCCGGTGTTTCCGGTGGTGTCGGAGGCTTTGGCGCATCGTCTGCAAACTGAGTCTCTAATTCTTTACGACGCTGGTCACTTACGTTTATACCCTTACCCTCTTTTACAGCCTTTACTGCACGGTCTACCTGCTCCATTGTGTATGGCTCGCCAAAGCTGCCCTTGAAAAAGTCCAGGGTTGCAACGCTAAGCCCATGCCAGCCTTCCGGGAAAACATAATGTGCAAAAGGAACACCTTTTTCTTTGAGCGCGCGGGCAAAAAGATAGCTGTTTTCTACCGGAACAAGATTGTCTGTTGCAGTCTGCCAGATAAAGCATGGCGGAGTTTTGTCGGTAACATTTTTTTCAAGAGAAAAATAATCCATTTCTGCAGCAGGAGCGTTCTGTCCAATGAGTGCCCACACAGAATAAATATGTGTGAACTCACCTGTTGTAATTACAGGATAAGAAAGTATAACTCCATCAGGGCGGCACGAAACGTCCTTGTATTTTGAGTTTGAATCTGCAGCGTCGTCAAAGTGAACGGCAAGAGTTCCGCAGACATGGGCACCTGCAGAAAAACCGCAGATAATTAATTTGTCAGTAAGTGAATATTCTGAAGCACGGCTTCGGATAAATCTTACAGCGCGAGCTGCATCGAGCATAGGCTGTTTTTTAAGTGGAACAGACATTGTAATATCTGTTGTGTATGAAAGTACAAAAGCATTCATTCCGCGGTCGTAAAAGCTTTTGGCAACAATTTCGGCCTCCGGCGGAACGCACATACAGTAACCGCCGCCCGGAACAACCAGCATGCAGTCGCGCACTCCGTCCTCATGAATAAAACCGTGAATATTCGGTTCAAAGCCATAGGCAGCTGCGTAATTGTACTCGCCCGGTTCCCAGATTTTTTCGATGAATGTTTTCATAATTGGACCTCACTTAACAATACTCATTTATATAATCAGCAAAAAAAGGAAGAGAAAATGAAATGTATGCCTGCCAGCTTTCGAGCAAACCTCTTTTTAAAAGTCTGTCCCTATACATAGAATAATTTCCTTTCCTTTCGCCCATCAATTTTAATACCTCATCGCGCTTATATTCAGTTTTAAGCGTAAGAAGCTTTACCATAGAACGATCGCCTTCGGTTAACTCTTCCCAGATCTTTTCGTAGGAATATGCAAACAGTTCAGTTTTTAATGCAGGAATTAAATCATCAAGAGTCTCTTCTTTTTTCTTATTAAAATATAAAGAACCAAGCTCCTGAAAAGCATAAGCATATCCTTTGGTAATTTTTGCCATTTTTCTGGCTTCTTCCATTTCTATGCTTAATAACCGGCTATACATTCCAGCCATTCTCACTTCATTCAATTTTTCTGTCTGTACAGTAACCGCACGTCTAAAGAATGTAAGATTTTTTACATTGCTAACTTCCATAATGTTTTCATAAAGACCGGTGCAGACAAGATAAACAGGATAATCTGCTCTAAGCCATTTTCCAAACTCAGAAGCAAATTGTACCATCTCTTTTGTTTTGGTAACTTCATCAATTCCTATAAATATTTTTTTGTTCTTCTTTTGAACAAGCTTTAACATTTCTTCTATTTCAACACCAATATCAAAGAAAGCTGAACCTTCAGAAATGTCAATATTTTTGTTCTTAGTTCTGCTTTTTCCAAAGCCTTCGTTTACCAGCATCGACGCAATCTGATGTAATAAATCGCGGGTTGGATTAACATCAAAAACAAGCCACCCCTTCTTTTTCATTTCTTCCGAACGGATTGCTTCTTCAATTTTTGCAAGAATAACAGTTTTGCCAGAACCACGAACACCTGTTATTTTATACACAGATTCTGATGGTTTTTCATAAGAAAAATTATTAAGGATTTCATCTGTTTTTTCTGTATAAACATATGAGATATCCGGGTTCTTGCTGAATGTAGTAATAAAAGGATTTTGCACACAACACCTCTTTATAACTCTTTATACTTTTTCTAATTCTTCATAGGTCTTTATAACTCTTTATACATTTAAAAAATCTTTATAGGTCTTTATAACATTTTATAACGCTTTATACTTTTTTGCAAGGAGAAATTATTTTACCATTACTTCGCTCATAAAGGATTTCATCTGCTTGCTTACTAAAACGTCATCGGCTTCGCTATCAGGATCTTCACCGTAATCCATTTCGCAATCGGCAAAATAGGCTACTACAACATAATGTTCGCCGCTGTTTATACCTGCAGGAATAGTGTATGTCTGTGGGCTACCCGGTGCTGTCGAAAAATCCATTTTCTGCTCACCTATGGCCTCTCCGTACAACTCCCATTCTTCGGTACACCAGTCTTTGTATTCTCTATAAGGTCTATCTGTTTTGACTGTATGTACCAGAGTCGGTGCGTCAGATGCTACAAGGAAAGTCTTGTCCGAAAGCGCTTGTACATAATTATATTTACCCGAAGAAGATTGTGCTTTGTCGGTACAGGCATAAAAGTAACGGTATCCCCATTTTTCTTCATTGAAATGAAAAAGAAATTTTACAAAAGTATTATCTGTGCTTGCTTCCGCCAAGGTATAAGATCTAATATTATTCCAATATAATTCGCCAGACTCATTTGTGTCCAATCGGTAATACCAGCGTTCGTCAGATCTTCCAAAACTGCCCCCTATTCTAAACATAGCCCATTTCGAAGACGAATCTTTTTTCATTCCATATACACGTTCGGTAGTAAGTTTTTTCTTGTAATATACATTAAAAATTGTAGAATTTCCGTTTTTATCGGTAGCTTTAATTATTACAAACCCTGTTTCGTTTCCATATTCTTCAAAAAAGGACATTGGCATTGTTTCATAATACCAATCATAATATTCATCTCCAACTTCCAGGAGCACCATTTGAGTTCCATCATTTTTATATAAAACAATTTTATCAAGACCTGATTCTCCTGTACCATAATCAGTAATTTTCAACGTGCATTCATACATTTCTGGATACAAGATTGTGACGGACGGTGGGGTTTTATCATATTTCCCAACTACATCAGAAACTGTATAAACAGTTTTTGTATTTACCAGACTTTTCTTTCCATTTTTAATACCATATATTATCACATCTATATTATTTGTACTTAAAGCAGAATAATCACTTGAGAATATTCCAAGAATTGCATTATATGTACCATACGGAAGAGCTATATCTTGTCGTACATTCCTTACCTTATATGTATAATAAATATTATCAAATATTTCCCACGAATTATCTGCAATGGTAAAGGTTACTTCATAATTATATGAAAAATTACCATCAGAATAATCAAAATCCATTAGCACAGGATCTGATTTAAATTCTACCTGATAATTCAAATTTTCCGGCGCATTAAGAGGATCTGTATTAATGTCCCCATAAAATAGAAAATCTCCACCTCTCATTCCAGCATAAGGAATTACCGAATATTCATCATTTATCTCTGAAATGTTCTTCCCCGGTTCGTAAAACCAGTTTGACGAAGCAGAATATTTTTGCCATTGATTTTCGTCATCTTTATAAACTAACAAATATTGTTCATCTTCTAAATTTGTATAAGAACGAATTTTACCATCCTGTAAATATAAAGAGTTAAATGACGGGAAGGTATAATCTTTACTTACTGAATTTTCAATATCATCTGTTATTGAAATATTGATTTTTAAACCATTTAATGATTCTACATCTAAACTTTCTTTAGTAATCCAGGTATGTGATGGTTCATCATAAATAAATGGAATTGAAGTAGTAATATTATTTCTATTCTTATATGTACAGATTATAGAAAGTTTTCCATAATCAACCCAAACATAATTTCCAATTGAGCTAGGAAAACCAAAAACAAAATCCCCAAAATTATTCCAAATAGTATCATTACTACCATGAAGATTTTTGTAATGTATATATATTGTTTTCTTAGTTGTATTATATTCATCCAGATTAAAAGGCACATTTCTATCTAAAGCAACTTCACGGTCATAATTATATGGTGATAAATTAATATAACTGCTTGAATCTACCTTAAAAACAAAAAGACTTTGTGTATTAATATTTTCACAAACATCTTTAACACTTACAGAAAGAAGAACACCTCCATTGGCGGTTTGAACATTGTGTGTATAATAAAATTCTATATTATTTCCATTTTTAATAAACAAAGTGTTTTGAGGGGTTAATGGTATAGTCTTTGAACTATCTTCCTGTAAATGTCCGTCATAACTATATAAATAAGTTTCTGTTAATGTCACAGACTTTATTCCAGATTCATCATCAACAAAACGTCCATAGATATATACCAGACCTGTTGTTCTGTTTTGCAGAACCGTTTCTTCTGTATAATTATTTATGTCAGATTCCACAAAATATCTTTTACCGCTGTTTTGGTCACCCAAAAAGCCCTGCACATTTTCCGGTGTTACTGGTGTTCTGGACATAACAAAGTTTATTTTCTGTGGTGCCTTGTTTTCTACGACTGGATCATACTTAAAGGAAAAGGTACTTTTTTCATTCTGCATAAGCTCCAGCTCAAGTTCGTCTTTATTGATTACTATTGAACTGCTAAAAGATACCGTAAGATTAATCGTCTCAAGTTTTTTATCCTTTGCATAAGCTATGAGTTCAAGAGGTTTTGGCATTATTGTAAGCTCTGTTTTATCTTCATTGAATACCGGCTCCTCAAAAAACTCATCTATTGGGACACCATAATTTATTATGGAAATATTTGTAAAATTAAAAACTGAATGTTCACCAGTGTCGTCAGAATCATCTACCGGTATATTAAACTTAACTTTAATAGGTGTGTATGTTACAGCCGTTGCATCCTGTTCCGGACTTACCTTTATTATTGACGGAAGAGGAACTGCTTTTGCATATACTTCAAGACCTTCTCTTGCAATAAGGAGCTTTCCTTTTGTTTCCAAGGCAGTTTCATCATCAAACAAAACTACCTCTGTTACAATTTCTTTGGTCTGACGGTCTCGTACTTCCCATTTTATAAAGCGCCAGCCTGTTGCCGGCTTAAATCTTACTTCAAAGGTTTCTTTTTTCTTTAACTGCTGTTTTGATATTGTTACTGTACCCGAACCTTCTTCGGCATCTGCATAAATAGAAACCGGATTTGCATTGGCAATTTCAATTGCTTCGTCCAGTTGTTTTTTGATTTCTGCGCCCTTTAAGAAATTTTCACAGGAAGCAAAGACTATACAAAGAAACGCCCCCCCCCAGTATAGTAAAAAGTGATTTGGAAAGAATTTTCATGCTGCGTTCTCCAGAGGTTTAGAATGATAATATTTTAACATTGAAAATAGAGTTTGTCATTAAAATATTTGTACGTCGCCCTGGCGAAGAACTTTTATTCTACCGTCTGTGATGCTTACTATTGTTGAAGGTTTGGCGCCTTTTTTGTCGCCGTCGGTTATGATAAGATCTACTTCGGAGGCAAACTCTTTGATGATGGCAGACTGTTCGTCAAGTACGGGCTGGCCGGAACGGTTTACGCTGGTGCTGTAGATGGGGCAACCGCAGTCTGCAATTACTTTACGAAGCCATTCGTCACCGGGACAACGGAACGCTGTGGTGCCGCCACGGTTGTCGTTTACAATTATTGTAAGGGCTCCCGGCCATTTTTGAAGGAGGTTTGCAGGTACATTGTCGCTGGTATACTTTGCAAGATCTTCGGGTTTTGCGATAAGCTGAATCATAGGCTTGGTTTCGGAGCGGCCTTTGATGGTGCGGATGCGGTCGTCGGGACATGGCCCTTCGACAGGTTCAGGGGCCCCGGACACTATCCCGCTAAATCCATAAACCGTGTCAGTCGGGATAATCACAACTCCGCCGGACTTGAGGACTTGTGCAGTACGGGTAGCCGACTCGGCATCAGCTTTGGAAACAATCTGTGCCGCTTTTTTTTCACCCTCTGCAAACTTCATGTAGGGATTGTCCTGTGGTTTATCTTCGCTGGCTAAGGACCAGACTTTACCGTCATAAGTATAAACTGTTTCTTCGCAGTTGCCTTTGAGCCCGTTGCCCCAGTAGTTTTCTACCGTGCGGTTTTCTAAATTACACATAAGGGCGGCAAGGATTGCACCGTGTGCCACAACCATTATGCGGGCATCCGGGTTTTCTTTATAAATTGGCTCCAGCACTGTGTGTACAAATTTTCCTGTGCGTTCAATTCCGGACACAAAGGTTTCGCCACCCTTTGGAGGAACATAGCGGCCCGGCTCTTTGAAAAAAAATTTTCTTGGTTCGTCGGTGTCCATCCACTGGTCAAAAGGAAGGCCTTCAAGCTCGCCAAAGGAAATTTCAGTCAAGAGCGCATTCTTTATAGGGCCCTTCGAGTGCCTCAGGGACCCCAGAAGAATGCATGCTGTTTCATATGCCCGGCTCAAAGGAGAAGAAAAAACATAATCAAAATGCACGTCCTTTAAGTGCTCACCAAGCTTTCTGGCTGCCTGTCGGCCCTCCTCGTTCAGAGGAATGTCATGCGCACCCTGAAAGCGGTATTCCTTGTTCCAGTCTGTTTTTCCGTGACGGATTACGTATAGTTCCATTAAAATCTAAGCCTTCTTAAATATGTAATTCTACTGACAACAAAGTTTGTTATTTCATGTGTCGGATATACTTCAAAGCGGATTACTGCGTCGCCGGTCTGCTTTGTTATACCAAGGGTGCGGCCTATTACCTTAAAGTATTCGTCGTCCTTGTCAAACTGCGGCAGCGTGAGCTCCATCATGTCATTTTCTTTAAGACCTGCTTCGAGCAGATGCAGCTTGCCGCCAAAGTCCATGCCGTCGGCTTCAAGAATTTCGGAACGAATGGAGGTTGTTGCGAGCTGGTCCTTTGTAAGAATAAGTCTGTTGTGGATACGGTTTTCAAGGCACTCGCGCTGGTTTTTGGTCAGATCCATTTTTTTGAGTTCCTGCTTGAGCGACTGAAGCAAGTGGCTTGCAATCGAAAAGTTTCTGGTAGAGGTGGTTTCGACAGGCTCAACCACCGCAGATGTCGGCTCAGGAACCGCGAGACTGGCAGCTCTCAATACAGGGAACGGTAGCTTTTCGCCAGGGACAAAAGGGTCTTTTACCTTGCCCATAAAGTCCAGGCCGCTTTGTTCAATAAATAATTCTATGTCACTGTCCAGCGGAATGTTCAGTAAATAAATTCCTTCGGCAAGCTTTTCCTTTATATGCTTTTTTATGGCCGGCGCGTTTTCTACAAGACCAATATTTTTCTTTGCAACCTTAAGCACATAACCCTTATAAATCATTGCAGAGCTATAGGCTTCGAACCATTCGTTTATGCATACCTTAAGATTCTGTGGAAGCTCATAGCTTGTGTATTTTTCAAGCTCCCGACAGATTTCTTCTACAGTCCAGCCACGGTCATAGGCCGCACTAACCGACTGCCTGGATATTTCATATTCAGTTACAACGCCATAGCTTTTAATTTCCAGAAGCTGTGTAAGAGGTAAAAGCTTATTGAGAGTAAGTCCAGGCATAAGACTTACAGTAAAGGTTGAATCTATGTTTAAAACATTTTGTGCAGGCTCCGGTCTTGTAAACAGCTGACTGCAGATAAAGACCTCATGGCCTTCCTTATCCCAGCCGTTTTTTTGCAAAAGACCAAACTCAACTGCACTATCCAGCATTCTTTCTAAAAGTGAACCTGCCTGCTGCGGATCCATAAGCGCAAAGCCGTCCTGCTCCTGTCTTGCAGCTTCAAGCATTCGGCTAAATCGTGAACGCGAAGAACCTGATTCTCCGCTACCCGACTGTGACTGCGCCAGAAATCCAAAGCGAATTAAAGCTGCAAGAGTAAAGCCCTTATCTTGAATTGAAGAAAGCGTATCAAGCAAAAGCTGTGCTTCTTTTTTTAAGCCTTCGCGGCTGAACCTTGAACAGGAGGCGGCGCACAAAAGTGCATACTGCTGGGCGCTATCCAGCTTTGCAAAAAGCTCAAAGCGCTCGTAATCTACCACAAAGGATTTTTCACCCTCGCGGACAAGACTAAGATTTATAAATGCCGTAAGCAGAAGCTGAATTGTTTTTTCGTGGCCTGCAAAAACAGACTGAATGCGCGCAAGAGTATTTTTTTTGATAACACCGTCTGCCTTGCAGGAGCAGCCCTTTGTATTTATAAACGAAATAAAAGCCGCAAGCAGATCGGGAGAAATACTAAAAGTGTCGTCAATGTTAGTCTTAGCTAACTCTGCCGGGCTTATGATATTACCAAGCTTAATATAAGGTGCAAGCTTTTCCCAGATAATTGGATTTATGCGCAGGTATTTTTTTGAAGAATATTCATCCTTCTGTTCAAAAACAAAAAGCCGCGCTGTAAGATTAGAAAGCCCGGAGAAAATATCGGCCATGGTATATTCGGCTGTAAAAAACTGAACCAGCGTATCCTGTGTTGCATTGGGTATAAAGGCAATTGCAGTAAGAAGCTTTATATCATACTCATCAAGCAGGGTAATCATGCTGTCTGAATTGCCAGGATTTTTTATAAAGCCCGCAAGCTGTTCTATGAGACGCTGCTTGTTGTAGGGAGTTTCAATTTCTCCAAGATACAGCCGCATGAGTTCAAAAAATTTTGAATCGCTAAGAGAAGAGATACATTCTTGCCAGACTTCTACCGTGGTAACGCTTTTACTCACAGCTCTTCTCCTTCGCCATATCTTACAATTCTATAGGAATAGCCCTGCTCTGCAAGGAACTTCTGACGGTTTGAACCGAATTCTTCTTCTACAGTGTTGCGTGTAATCAAAGTAAAAAAGTGAGATACGCGTTCTTTTGGGCGCAGTATTCTTCCAAGCCTCTGAGCCTCTTCCTGGCGGCTGCCAAAGGTTCCGCTAACCTGAATTGCCATGGATGCATCGGGCAGGTCTATTGCAAAGTTTGCAACCTTGGAAACTACCAGCACGCTTATTTTTCCCTGGCGGAATTCTCCGTAAATTCTGTCGCGTTCTGCAGTTGGAGTTTTTCCTGTAATGATTGGCGCTTTGAGCATTTTTGCAATTTCATCAAGCTGGCCTAAGTACTGCCCTATGATTAAGATTTTGTCATCCTTGTATTTTTGAACAAGTTCACTAACTACAACAAGCTTGTCTGGGTTCTGACTTGCAATTTTATGTTTTTCGCGCGCCCCTGCAACTGCATATTTAATTTCGCTTGAAGCCGGAAGGTCAAGGCGTACTTCTACACATTCTGCACTTGCAATCCAGTTGTCGCGTTCAAGCTCCTTCCACGGAACATCGTAGCGCTTTGGCCCAACCAGACTGAACACATAGCCTTCGCAGCCATCCTCGCGGACAAGCGTTGCAGTAAGTCCAACACGACGCACAGCCTGAAGCTCTGCAACAACGCGGAACACCGGAGCCGGCAGCATGTGAACTTCGTCATAAATAATGAGTCCCCATGGGCGCTCATGAAAAAGTGAAAAATGAGGGAACGGTCCTTCTTTGTCCGGCCGCCATGTGAGCACCTGGTACGTTGCAACAGTAACAGGTTTTATGTCTTTGTTTTCTCCGGTATATTCTGCAATGTCATCGCGGGTAAGATTTGTTTTATCTAACAGCTCGTCAATCCATTGATGAACCGCACTTATATTTGTAGTGATTATGAGCGTACTTGTTTTGAGCATGTCCATAATCTGCATACCGACTATAGTCTTGCCCGAACCGCATGGAAGAACGATTGTTCCAAAGCCTGTGCCCGGTCCCCTGTCTCCAACAAGTGCCTTTGCTGCCCTTGTCTGATATTCGCGGATTGTAAGAGGCTGTCCGCCTGCAGTTGTCTGTCTTAAACTGATATCGAGCGGTTCACCGTCTGAAAGGGCCACCTCGTCTTTAACTGGCCAGCCTGCCTCAAGCAAAAGCTGCTTTATTGTTCCGCGGTCGGTGAGCTTGATGAGGTAGGAAAATTTCTTAGCGGGCCCTTCGACAGGCTCAGGGACCACGCTGGACAGATACTTTTTTACCGCCCCATTTGCCCCGATTTCTTTATAAATAGCTTCGGTGGCAGCAACAAGAAGAAGATCTTCTCCTTCCTGACACGGTTCAAGCGTAATTTTTCCAAACCTGCTGCAAACTTCTTTTATCCAGGCAACCACAGCCTGCGGCACATCATAGCGCGCAAACTTCTGGAGCACCCCCACCGCATCATCTGCAGTAAACCCTGCGCTTGCGGCATTCCAAAGCGAAAGAGGTGTAAGTTTATATGTATGTAAATGCTCCGGCGACTTTTCCAGCTCCGCAAACGGAATGAGCGCATTGCGGCACTCTTCGGCAAGCGGCGCATGCACGTCCAATAAAAGAGAACGGTCACCCTGTACAATCAATGGATTTTCGGTGTTCATCGTAAATGAATATTATAGCAAAAATTAAGATGAATTTAAATAAAAAAAACGTCATTGCAAATGCAATGACGTTTTATCATCTATGGACCCCGGACTACTAGTCGCTTTCTTCGTGTTCGAAGTTTGGTTCTTCTGCGGAAGCGGCGGCTTCGGCTTCTTCTTCCAGGCGGCGGCGTTCGAGAATCTCGTTCATCTGAACGTCAAGGTCGGTAGCAGAATCATCAAAGAGCTTGATGTCCTTGTAATTCTTAATACCGGTACCAGCCGGAATCATATGACCGATGGCAACGTTTTCCTTAATACCGTGGAGACCATCTGTTGCTCCGGAAATTGCAGCGTTTGTAAGAACGCGTGTTGTTTCCTGGAAGGATGCGGCAGAAATGAAGGAGTCTACGTTCAAAGAAGCCTTTGTAATACCCTGGAACATTGGGCGACCGATTGCCGGCTGTCCACCTTCGGCTATTACGCGGCTGTTTTCTTCATGGAACTTGTACTTATCAACCTGCTGACCAAAGATAAAGCGTGTATCACCTACAGCCACAATTTCTACCTTGCGGAGCATCTGGCGTACGATAATACCGATATGCTTATCATTGATGTCTACACCCTGAGCACGGTAAACGGCCTGGATTTCGTCCATCAAGTAATTCTGAAGTGCGTTTTCACCAAGAATTGCAAGAACATCCTGTGGGTTTGGAGAGCCTGCACAAAGCTGTTCACCAGCTTCTACCTTATCGCCATCACGTACAATCATACGCTTGGTCATAGGTACAAAGTGTTCAAACTTCTTGTTGTATTCGTCTTCGATTGTAATTACGCGCTTACCCTTTGTAATACCGGCAAACTTAACAGTACCAGAAATCTGTGCGAGTACACAAGGATTCTTTGGCTTGCGTGCTTCGAAAAGCTCAGATACACGTGGAAGACCACCAGTAATATCCTGAGACTTAACAGCTTCCTTAGGAATCTTAGCAAGCATTTCACCTGCCTTGATTTTCTGCTTGTCGTCTACCATAAGAGATGCACCGGCTGGAAGATAGTATGTACCTTCTTCGTTACCAGCTTCATCTGTTACAAGGATACGAGGCTGCTTAACATCAAGGTGAAGATCTGTAATAACGCGTTCCTTGGCACCAGTGTCCATATCAACACGCTCTTCCAGAGTTGAACCAACGATTACATCCTCAAAGTGAATGTATCCGTCGCTTTCGGCAATAATAGGATCAATGAACTGTTCAAATTCACCGATTGGATCGCCCTTCTTAATGATGTCTCCGGCCTTAACATATATTGTAGAACCGTTTGTAATTTCGATTTTCTGTTCCTTGCTGGTAAGATAAACCTTCTTACCCATAAGAACAACTTTACCTGTAACGGCAGCCAGAACTTCCTTGCCCTTGCGTTTAAGAACAGGAGTACCGCGCATTACACTCTTTCCGTCTTCTACTAAAAGCTCATCACCCTTTTCTACATCCATTTCGTCCAGGATGCGGATAACTGTCATGTGTCCCTTACGGGTAAACAGCCAGTTCTTGTTCTTGAGCTCTACGTGTGTACCAGAAATTTCCTTCATGATAGCATTGAACTTAAGTACAATGTGGTTATCTTCAGTAGACATTTCGGCAGTACCACCCGAGTGGAAGGTACGGAGTGTAAGCTGTGTACCAGGCTGACCGATTGACTGAGCGGCAATAATACCAACTGCTTCACCAATTTCAACAATCTTGTTGCGTGCAAGGTTTTTACCATAACACTTAACACAAATACCGTGCTTGGCTTCGCAGGTAAGTACGGTGCGGAGTTTAACCTTTTCTACACCGGCCTCTTCAATCTTCTTGGCCATATCGTCATCAATGTACTGGTTTACATCGCAAAGGAGCTCACCGGTAATTGGATGAACAACGCGTTCAATTGTAAAGTGTCCTACGATACGATCTGCCAGGTGAACCTTGATATCATCTCCGTCCTTAATGGCAGCATAGTCAATACCGTTGATTGTAGAACAGTCTTCTTCGTTGATTACTACATCCTGAGCAACATCAACAAGACGACGTGTCATGTAACCGGCATCGGCTGTCTTCAACGCAGTATCCGAAAGACCCTTACGAGAAGCGTTTGTAGAAATAAAGTATTCGATAACCGAAAGTCCTTCATAGAAGTTAGACTTAATAGGAAGCTCAATAATTTCACCATTAGGCTTAGTCATCAAACCACGCATTGCGGCAAGCTGAGAAATCTGACCACGAGAACCGCGGGCACCAGATGTAGCCATCATGTAAATTGTGTTGAAGCCGTCCTTGTCTTTAGCAAGGTTATCCATCATTATCTTTGTGAGCTCATCGTTTGTACGAGCCCAGATGTTACATACGCTGTTGTAGCGTTCATCTGCAGTTGTCTTACCATGGCTGTAGTCGTAAACGATCTTTTCAACCTTCTTGTTGGCATCTTCAACCATCTTGGCCTTTTCGGCAGGAACGAGAATATCGTCCATACAGAGTGTTGCACCGTAGAAGGTAGCGTTCTTGTAACCTACATCCTTGATTGCATCGTGCATCTGAATTGTAAGCCATGAACCCTTTGTATGATAAACATGCTCAATCATCTTCTTGAGTGATTTATCGTACATCTGGCGGTTTACAAAATCAATTCCTTCTGGCATTGCTTCGTTAAAGGCAAGACGTCCGGCAGAGGTTTCAATCAAATCTCCTTCCTTAAAGTCCTGAGTTCCTGTAACAAAGGCAGAGTCACCCTTTACCTTAAGGGCAGCGCTGTCAAAGGAATTCTTTGGAGCAGGAACCTTAATAAGTGCCTGCCATTCGATATTTCCAAGCTCTGCAGCCATGCGAACTTCATCAGTTGTAGAGAAGCGTTTTCCGGTTCCCTTTGCATTTGGCTTGATTGCAGTCATGTAGTAAATACCAAGTACCATGTCCTGTGACGGAGCAACGATTGTGTTACCGTTAGCAGGGTCAAGCAGGTTGCGGGCAGAAAGCATCAAAGTCCAGCATTCCATCTGTGCAGCCTGTGTAAGTGGTACGTGGATAGCCATCTGGTCACCATCAAAGTCGGCGTTGAAGGCTTTACATGCGAGTGGGTGAAGCTTAAGAGCCTTACCTTCTACAAGCACAGGTTCAAATGCCTGAATACCAAGACGGTGAAGTGTTGGCGCACGGTTAAGCATTACAGGATGCTCTTTTACTACTTCGTCCAGGATAGCGTAAACCTCCGGAGACTCAGATTCTACGAGCATCTTTGCTTTTTTAATATTGAATACTACGTCCTTGTCGACGAGTTTTTTCATAAGGAACGGCTTGAACAATTCCAAAGCCATTTTTGTAGGAAGACCACACTGCCAAAGCTTGAGCTCAGGTCCTACTACGATTACAGAACGTCCAGAGTAGTCAACACGTTTACCGAGCAAGTTCAAGCGGAAACGTCCCTGCTTACCTTTAAGAAGGTCAGAGATTGACTTGAGAGGGCGGTTAGAAGCACCCTTTACTGCACGCTTGCGCTTTGTGTTATCGAACAGGGCATCAACTGCTTCCTGGAGCATACGCTTTTCGTTGCGGATAATGATGTCCGGAGCCGAAAGCTGCTGAAGTCTCTTAAGGCGGTTGTTACGGTTGATAACGCGGCGGTAGAGGTCGTTCAAATCTGATGTAGCAAAACGTCCACCATCGAGCTGAACCATTGGACGAAGCTCAGGAGGAATAACCGGAATTACATCCAGAATCATCCATGAAACCTTGTTACCAGAAGCACGGAAGTTTTCTACTATTTCGATACGGCGGAGCAATCTCTTGTCTGATTTTGCACCCTTTTCGATCATCTTTGAACGCAGGTCTGCTGCAAGCTCATCAAGGTCAAGGCGGTCGAGCATAGTTTTGATTGCTTCGGCACCCATGTCGGCAACAAAGGCGTTACCATAGTGGTCGAAGGCAGTCTGATACTCTTCTTCTGTAAGAAGCTGCTTTTCCTTAAGATCTGTATCACCCGGATCAATAACAATGTATTTTTCGTAGTACAATACAGAACGGAGAGCTGCTACCTGCAGGTCGAGCAAAAGACCCATGCGGCTTGGAACAGAGCGGTAATACCAGATGTGGCTTACCGGTGCTGCAAGCTCAATGTGACCGGTTCTTTCGCGGCGAACCTTAAAGTGAGTAACTTCTACACCACAGCGGTCGCAGATTACACCCTTATAACGGATAGACTTGAACTTACCGCAGTAGCATTCCCATTCCTTGGTTGTACCAAAGATTCTTTCACAGAAAAGACCGTCTTTCTCCGGACGGAGAGTTCTGTAGTTTATGGTTTCAGGCTTTTTTACCTCGCCATAAGACCATGAACGAATGGTCTCTGGAGAAGCCAGTTTAATTTTTAAGCTGTCAAAATCCTGTACATCACGCATTTGCATCCTCCTTATCAAATCCGGAAGCATTCTTTTCGATTAATTCCTGGTCACGTTCTGTAAGAGCAATCTGCTTACCCTTTGCATCATAGATAGTAAAGTCGAGGGCAAGACCACGAAGCTCCTGTACAAGTACGTTGAATGATTCAGGAATTCCGATTGGTGATGAAGGGTCACCCTTTACGATAGATTCGTAAATCTTTGAACGACCGTTCATATCATCAGACTTGATTGTCATCATTTCCTGCAGAGTGTTGGCAGCACCGTAAGCTTCGAGTGCCCATACCTCCATTTCTCCAAGACGCTGACCACCAAACTGAGCCTTACCACCAAGAGGCTGCTGTGTAACGAGCGAGTAAGGTCCGGTAGAACGTGCGTGCATTTTATCATCAACAAGGTGATGAAGCTTCATATAGTAAATTACACCGACGAAGATTGGGTTTACAAAAGGTTCACCTGTGCGTCCGTCGTGTACAATCTGCTTACAATTGCGTGGAAGTCCTGCTTCTTCGAGCTTGTCTGCAATCATCTTCTGAGAAGGTGACTGGAATACAGGGGACTCGAAGAACTGGTTCAGGTACTTACCTGCAATACCAAGCTCAGATTCAAGGATCTGACCAATGTTCATTCGTGAAGGTACACCAAGTGGGTTCAAACAAACATCAAGTGGAGTACCGTCTTCGAGGAACGGCATATCCTCAACTGGAAGAATGCGTGAAACAACACCCTTGTTTCCATGGCGTCCGGCCATCTTATCACCTTCGCAAAGCTTACGCTTGTTGGCAATAAGAACCTTTACAACCTTGTCTACACCAGGGTTAAGATCATCACCGTTAAGGCGGCTCAGCTGCTGAATATCAATTACAATACCTTCTACACCGTGTGGAACATGGAGAGAAGAGTCGCGAACTTCCTTAGCCTTTTCACCAAAGATTGAGTTCAAAAGCTTGAATTCCGGAGTTGTTTCGGTTTCTGACTTTGGAGTAACCTTACCAACAAGAATATCACCAGAGCGAACCTTAGAACCAATACGAACAATACCGTCGTTGTCCAGGTTTGCAAGGGCTTTTTCAGAAGTATTTGGAATATCGCGGGTAATCTTTTCTGGTCCGAGCTTTGTTTCGCGAATTTCGATTGAGTATTCCTTGATATGGATAGAAGTATACATATCTTCGCGAACTACGCGCTGAGAAATAAGTACGGCATCCTCATAGTTGTAGCCGTTCCAAGGAACGAATCCAACGAGAATGTTGCGTCCAAGAGCAAGCTCACCATTGAAGGTAGCAGGTCCGTCTGCAAGAACGGCTCCGGCCTTTACCTTTTCGCCAACAGCTACAGTTGGGCGCTGGTGATAACAGGTATCCTGGTTTGTACGCTGGTACTTGAGCAATGTATATTCATCAACTTCTTCTGACTTGTTAACCTTAATCTTTACGCAGTCGCTTGAAACGTAAATAACTTCACCGGCACGCTTAGCCTTAACAAGTACGCCTGAATCGTAAGCACACTTCTTTTCCATACCGGTACCAACATGTGGTGGCTCCGGGAACAAAAGTGGAACGGCCTGACGCTGCATGTTACAACCCATGAGAGCACGGTTAGCATCGTCGTGTTCAAGGAACGGAATCAAGGATGCAGAAACAGAAATAATCTGGCGTGGACAAACGTCGATGTACTGAACGTCCTTTGGAGAACGCTGTGTATAGTCACCGTGGCGGCGGCAAGGAATGGTTTCTGTTGGGAACGAACCGTCATCCTTAATGCCTTCTACGATCTGACCTACAAAGTACTTGTCTTCGTCCATTGCACTAAGCCAGTCTACCTTGTCTGTTACCTTTCCGTCTTCTACCTTGCGGAATGGAGCTTCGAGGAAGCCGTAGTCGTTGATGCGTGTGAACATTGCAAGAGAAACAATAAGACCGATGTTCGGACCTTCAGGAGTTTCAATAGGACACATGCGTCCGTAGTGTGAATAGTGTACGTCACGAACTTCAAAGCCGGCGCGGTCACGAGAAAGACCACCAGGACCAAGAGCGTTCAAACGGCGCTTGTGGGTAAGCTCTGCAAGAGGGTTTACCTGATCCATGAACTG
>JAFZYR010000054.1 GCA_017616165.1 Treponema sp. | reverse complement strand
TATAAATTCGAAACATTACAGTTACACGTTGGACAGGAACAGGCTGACCCTGCAACAGACAGCCGCGCAGTACCAATCTATCAGACTACATCTTATGTATTCCATAATTCAAAGCACGCAGCAGATCGTTTTGGTCTTGCAGATGCAGGAAACATTTACGGACGTCTTACAAACTCTACACAGGACGTTCTTGAAAAACGCGTTGCAGCACTTGAAGGTGGTTCTGCTGCTCTTGCAGTTGCTTCTGGTGCCGCAGCAATTACTTACACAATCGAAGCCCTTGCTGCAAACGGCGGACACATTGTTGCCCAGAAAACAATCTACGGTGGAAGCTACAATCTTCTTTCACACACACTTCCACAGTACGGAGTTACAACAACTTTCGTAGATGCACATAACCTTGCCGAGGTAGAAGGTGCAATCAAAGAAAATACACGCGCAATTTATCTTGAAACATTGGGAAATCCAAATTCAGATATTCCTGATATCGATGCAATTTCAGCAATTGCCCACAAGCATGGTCTTCCAGTTGTAGTTGATAATACTTTTGGTACACCATATCTTATCCGTCCGTTTGAGCACGGTGCAGATATTGTAGTTCATTCTGCTACAAAGTTCCTTGGTGGTCACGGAACTACACTCGGTGGTATCATCGTAGAAAGCGGAAAGTTCAATTACAAGGAAAGCGGAAAATATCCTCAGATTACTGCTCCTAACCCAAGCTATCATGGAGTTTCATTCTATGATGTTGTTGGACCAGCTGCATTTGTAACTTATATCCGTGCAATTTTGCTCCGTGATACAGGTGCTTCAATCAGCCCATTCAACGCATTCCTTCTTTTGCAGGGAATCGAGACACTATCTCTTCGTCTTGAACGCCATGCAGAAAACACAAAGAAGGTTGTAGAATTCCTTAGCAGGCATCCAAAAGTAGAAAAGGTAAATCACCCTTCCCTTGCAGATCATCCGGATCACGCTTTGTATCAGAAATACTTCCCTAACGGCGGAGCTTCAATTTTCACTTTCAATATCAAGGGTGGACGCGACGAAGCCTGGAAGTTCATAGATAACCTTAAGATTTTCAGCCTGCTTGCAAATGTTGCAGATGTTAAGTCTCTTGTAATTCACCCTGCTTCGACAACACATTCACAGCTTAGTGATGCAGAGCTTGCAGATCAGGGAATCGGACAGAATACAATCCGTCTTTCAATTGGTACTGAGCATATTGATGATATAATTGCAGATCTTGAAGCAGGATTTGCAGCTATTTAATAAGTTTGCTGGCTTTGATTCTTTCGATTGCCTCAATAGTTCGTTCGCGGGAACCAAAGCCTGTCAAGCGAAGATACCCCTCGCCCATTTTTCCAAAGCCGCTTCCCGGAGTTCCAACAACCTGGCATTTTTCGAGTAATTCATCAAAGAAGGTCCAGCTTGTGTAACCTTCGGGAATCTGCATCCAGACATAAGGTGAGTTTTTTCCGCCAAAGGCCTTGAAGCCGGCAGCAGTTACGCCTTCATAAATGAGGCGGGCATTTTCGCGGTAGTAAGAAAGATTTTCCTGAATCTGTTTCTGGCCTTCTTCAGAATAAATTGCAGCAGCACCACACTGAGTGATGTAAGATACACCATTGAATTTTGTAGACTGACGGCGCATCCAAAGTGCATTTAATTCAGTTCCGTCAAAAACAAGCTCGTGAGGAACAACAGTATAGCCGCAGCGCAAACCTGTAAAGCCCGCAGTTTTAGAAAAAGAACGAAGTTCAATTGCACAGGTCTTGGCACCAGGGATTTCATAAATAGATTTAGGAATATCAGGTTCTGTTACAAAAGCTTCATAAGCCGAATCAAACAAAATCAGGCTGTGATGTGCATTTGCATAATCAACCCATTTTTTAAGATAGCTTTTTGGAGCTACGGCACCTGTAGGATTATTTGGGAAACATAAGTAAATTATATCTGCAACAGGCGCATCTTCGGCAGGAAGCTCCGGTAAAAATCCGGTTTCTGCACTGCACGGCATGATAATTATATTATTTTTCCGCCCGTTCATGATGTTTGTGTCAATGTAAACAGGATAAACAGGATCGCAGATTGCAACAGTATTGTCTGTAGCAAAAATGTCGCCGATGTTTCCGCAGTCAGACTTGGCACCATCAGAAAGGAAAATTTCATCAAGCTTTAAGTCAATTCCGCGTTTTGTATAATCCCATTCTAAAATCTTTTCGCGAACAAAATCATAACCCTGCTCCGGCGGATATCCTCGGAAGGTCTTTTCATCGGCCATTTCGTCAACAGCCTTGTGCATTGCATCAATTACAACAGAACAAATTGGTTTTGTAACATCACCAATCGAAATTTTTATAACATCACAACCCGGATGAGCTGCAATAAACTCGCGGGTTTTTCTGTTTACCGTAGAAAAAAGATAACTTGCCTCTAAGTCTAAAAAGTTTTTGTTTATTTTCATAATGATACCTCACCTGTAAATACATTTTCTGCAGGACCGGTCATGAACACGCTGTCTTCTTCACGGCCGCTCCATTCAATTTTCAAATCTCCGCCTACAAGATGAACTGTAACTGGGCTGCCCGCATCTACAAGGCCATTCAAAATTGCAGCAACTACTGTGGCACATGTTCCGGTTCCGCAGGCTAAGGTTTCGCCTGTACCACGTTCCCATACGCGCATCCAGATTGAATGACGGTCTTCTACATAAGCAAATTCAGTATTTGTGCGCTCAGGGAAAAATGGATCGTTTTCAAAAAGCGGGCCTATGCCGCAAACATCAAACTCTGCAGGCTTTTTGTCTATAAATACAACTGCATGAGGGTTTCCCATAGAAACGCAGGTTATTTTATATTCCTTTCCGGCAATTGTGAGCGGGTGCATGATGACGCGCTTTGGGGTCCCTGAGCCTGTCGAAGGGCCGGCAACCGGTATCTTCTCCACTTCAAGAATAGGCGCACCCATATCAACGCTGAGCCAGGTTTCTTTGTCGCCGCGTTCGCCTTTCTGGACTGTAAGTTTTTTTACAGCGTCCATAGATTCAACGGTAAACTCGCGGCCTTTGGTATAACCGGCATCATAAACATATTTACCAACGCAGCGGATTCCGTTTCCACACATCTGGCTTCGGCTTCCGTCGGCATTGTACATTACCATTTCAAATTCAGCAGTGCGGCCCTTTTTTATAATAATAATTCCATCGCCGCCAACTCCAAAATGTCTGTCAGAAAGCTTAATTGCAGCCTGCTTTTCACCTTCTGCCCCACCCGGAAAATCGGACTTTGTGCAGTCAAAATAAATATAATCGTTTCCGCAGCCGTGCATTTTTGTAAACTTCATAGAAAGATTTCTCCTGATAAAAAAAGGCCGTGGGTAAATTTCCCCCGAAAAAGGAAACTTATCAACGACCTCTTTGCCATATTTTTGTTTTATCGTTTAAGGGACGGTTTGTCAATACTTAAATATAATACATCCAGCCTACGTTTTCTTTGTTCTTTTCCACAAGTTTATCAAGTGTCACAGAATCTACATAGTCATTTATAACCTTTTCAAAATCTTTCCAGTAGTCGTCGTTGCCTATGTCTGTTACTACGTTGTTGTTGGCGGTGCTTACCGGGGATAAATCGCCTTCCAATGCGCGCAAGATTTCGCCTGTCGTGTATTGTTCGGTTTGTTTTACGAGCTTGTAACCGCCGTTGCTGCCACGAACACCTACAACCAGGCCTGCTTTACTCAACTGAATCAGAATCTGTTCAAGGTATTTTACAGAAAGATTATGCCTGTGCGAAAGCAGCTTGAGCGGGATAAACTTGTCGGCAGGCTGTTCGGCAAGCTCTGTCATGATTAAAAGTGCGTACTGTCCTTTTGTCGAAATCTTCATCATTTTGGGAAATCCTCCTTGTTGTAAACGCGTCTATTTCAAATAATCCAATACATATTGAACGGCAAGCGCTGCAGCATAAGGAAGTCCGTCCGGTGACAGATCAAAGCGCTCGTTGTGGTGTGGGACTCTTGTTGCATCGCTGTCTCCTGAACCTACATGAACATAAGTTCCTGGTGCCTTTCTCATATAATCTGCAAAGTTGTCTGAGCCAAAACGCTTGTCTATATTTGTAAGAACGTTTTCGGCCGGTACAACTTTTTTGGCAGATTCAATAACCTCTGCTGTAGTGTCTGCAGGGTTTGTACATGGGTCACAAATGTCTTCAATGGAAACATCAGCAGTTGCTCCGTAAGTTGCAGCTGTATCCTGAGCAATTTTTGTAACGGCATCAGCCAGCTTTTTTCTATTCACCGCGCTAAAGGCTCTGATAGTTCCCTCCAGCTCTGCCTCACCCGGAATAATGTTGTAAGTAGTACCTGAATGAAAGCTTCCTACCCCAATAATGCCGCCTTCTACAGGAGAAACAAGTCTGCTCACAACTGTCTGAAGCTGAGTTGTAATAAGGGCTCCAATAAAAACAGAATCGGCACCGCTTTGTGGAGTTGTAATGTGCGCTGCTTTTCCGTGAATTGTAATCTTAAAACGGTCACAGCTTGCCATATCAGGGCCGCTTTTTATTCCGTATTTACCGACATCAAGGCCCGAAGCAAAATGAATGCCGAAAATCCTGTCTACATTATCAACTTCGCCTGCAGCAAGAATGTCACGGGCGCCTTTACCAATTTCCTCAGCGGCCTGAAAGCACAAAATCACTTTGCCTGTAAAATCAGCAATATGTTCCTTTATGATTTTTGCTGCCCCCAACAAATAAGCTGCATGTCCGTCGTGACCACAAGCGTGCATTATTCCGTCATTCTGGCTCTTATATGGAACTTCATTCTTTTCCTGAATTGGCAGGGCGTCAATGTCTGCACGAATCAGCAGCGTTTTTCCCGGGCGACCGCTATCTATTTCTCCTATAACGTTTGTTCCGGCAACCCTGTGGAACTTTATTCCGGCTTTTTCAAGCTCTTCTTCAATATGATTACAAGTGTTAAATTCCTGTAATCCAAGCTCCGGATGTGCATGAAAGTAGTTGCGCTGGCTTACCATATATTCTTTTTGGGCAAAAGCTTCGTCTAAAATGCTCATTTTTTGACCTCCTGATGTTTTTTTTGCAAAATTTTTAAACTTTTTTTTATATAACCTATTGACTTAATAGGTTATTGTGCTGTATAAACAATCTAACACTTATTACCTACCAAGTCAATAGGTATTAGTGAAAATCACAAAACAAAGCATCTTTTAGATGCCACTAACTCGAATCAGGAGGTTTATATGAAAAGAGTTACAAAATCAATTTTAGTTGCAATTGCAGCCACTTCTGTTATGGTGGCATTTGCAGGATGTTCAAAAAAATCAGCTGATAACAGTGCTGACAAAAAGACAATCACTTACAGCCGTTCACAGGGACCTTACACAGTTCTTTTCGAAAGCGGTGTAAAGCCAATTTTGGAAGCAAAAGGTTATACCCTCAAAGGTTATGACTATTCAGATCTTGGACTTGCTGACGATGCAGTAAACGGCGGCGATGTAGATTTCAACGTAGAACAGCATACAGCTTATGCCCAGAACTACAACAAGGGAAACAACGGAAAGCTCGTGCCAATCACACCAATTCCAACAGTTCCTGCAAGTATGTTCTCTTCATTCTATGATTCTGCAGATGCAATCAAAACCCTTTCTAAGCCAAAGGTTGCAGTTCCAAACGATCCTGCAAACACAGCTCGTGCTTATGTTCTTCTTCAGAAAATCGGCTGGATTACACTTAAGGACGGAGTAGATCTTTCTGTAGTAAC
>JAFZYR010000053.1 GCA_017616165.1 Treponema sp. | reverse complement strand
CCAAGGCACGTATTGCAGCCCGCAAGGCAAAGGACAATATGCGCAAAAAGACAATGAGCGACGGCTTTGGTCTTCCAGAAAAATTGTCTGACTGTTCAATGAAAAACCCGGAGCTTTGCGAAGTATACATAGTCGAGGGAGACTCTGCCGGTGGTTCTGCAAAGAAAGGCCGCGATCCAAAAACTCAGGCTATCCTTCCGCTTTGGGGAAAAATGCTCAACGTAGAAAAGGTTCGTCCTGAAAAGGTAATGAACAACGATAAGCTTGAACCCGTAATTGCAAGTCTTGGTGCAGGCTTTGGAAAAGACTTTAATATTGACAAATTACGCTATCATAAAATCATCATCATGGCCGATGCCGATGTCGACGGTTCTCATATCCGCACTCTGCTTTTGACCTTCTTCTTCCGATACATGCCTCAGATTATTGAACATGGTTATGTTTATCTTGCCATGCCTCCCCTGTTCAAGGTTCAGCTTGGAAAGAAGGAACCGGTTTACTGCTACAGTGATGCCGAACGCGACGCAGCCCTGGAAGCTCTTGGCGACCAGCGCGATAAAGCCGATGTTCAGCGCTACAAGGGTCTTGGTGAAATGGACGGAAAGCAGCTTTGGGAAACAACAATGGATCCTGCTCACCGCAAGATGCGCGTTGTAACAATCCCGGATGCCATGGCTGCCGACCGAATCTTCAGCGTATGTATGGGCGAAGAAGTAGAACCTCGCCGTCGCTTCATCGAAGAAAACTCCAGCTACGCTAATTTGGATATTTAATTACATCTGTCATTGCGAGCGAAGCGTGGCAATCCACAAAACAAGGAGAGTCTCTTATGTCTAAAATTATTCTCCCAACTTTAGAAACCGAACGCCTCATCCTCCGCCAGCTTACACTTGATGACCGCGAAGCAATTTTTAAGTGGACCGGAGATCCTCGCGTAAACAAATATATGATTTACCCTTTGTACAAAAAAGCAGAAGAGGTAGATGCCTGGGTTGAAACTTTGTACCAGGATGATAAGAAGCTTGATTATGGTTTTGTCTTAAAAGCTACAGGCCAGCTCATTGGCAGCGGCGGTCTTTATTATCACGAAGATATTGATGTCTGGAGTGTTGGTTATAATATTGCCTACGATTACTGGCACAACGGCTACACCCCGGAAGCCATGAAACGCATTTTAGAATACGCCCAGAGCAAATACAAGGTTCGTGCAATTGCCGGCACTTTTGCCCTAGGCAACGAAGGTTCCCGCCGCGTCATGGAAAAGTTTGGCATGTCCTTTTACGAAGACACAGAATACAGCAAGCTCGACGGCAGCGAAACCTTTAAGGCAAAGACTTATCACAAGGTATTTTTCTAATAACCAGAGTAAAGCCCTAAAATCTTTTTTTATTGTTTTATATGTTTCTTGGTATATAATATAACAGTAGTTAATAATGTTCTGTTTGTTTTTATACAGGAGGCATTTATGAAAAAAACAACAAAATTCAAGCTTTTTGCATTGGCAGGTTTTGTTCTTATTAGTGGGCTAATGTTCTCATGCAAAAAAGATTCAGACTTACCACAAGAGGAGCCGGGTGATAACCCAATTACATTTACAGTAAATATTCCGGCAAATACTGTGTCTGTAAATATCGACAGACGAGAAGTAACAAAAAAAGGCAATACTTATGAATCAATCGAACCAGATGATGGCGGCTGGTTTACTATTGCAACCCGCTATATCGGAGAAGATGCCGAAGATTATTCACAGGCAAAAGAAAAATCTTTTACTGATGTTTACGGTGTAGAAAACGGTAAATACTATGAATATCGTTTGATGAAAAAGGATACTCAAGATAAAGAAAAATTCGACAGCTTGGGTTATTTCAAAGCAGGTTATGACGGAGCTGAATTCCCAGATTTTCATGCAAACCAATATCCAGTAATTGAATGGGATGCAACTGATAAAAAATTATCGCTAACAAATGCTGATACAATTGCATTTAACTGTAAAAACGGCGAAGAAGTTCTGGGTTGGGTTATAGATGTTTCTTATGATTCTAAGGACTGGCATTGGTCAACTTTTTTTGACAAAGAAAATCATACCTTTGAAAATATGCAAAACGACAAATACGACACTCTTAAAAAAGGTAACAATCCTATTTCAAGTTTTAGCGTAAAAATAAATATTTCAGAACAAGATTATTTTTCATATCAACGCTTTTATGATATTTCAGAAATTGATGCAAAAAAAGTTGCTACCAGCATCCCGGGAAAAATTGATGCTCCTACATCAACAAGTGTTGGAATAAATATTAATGTAACAACTCCACCTATCCCAATTGCTCAGACTCATATTTACAGAAAGCTTTCTACAGAAGATGATAACAAATTCCAGGAAGTCGGATTTCATGATGGATGGTATGAAGAAATGATATTTACCGATTATTATTATGAATATGACAAGACTTATGATTATGTAGCAAAATTTACATATGATGATTATGAGACATACGCTGTTATGGATTTAGGAAGTGTAACAACAAAAAATACAGGATTAACGCCTCCGGATTTTAAAGAGGGTAAAACACCTGAATTTGAATGGGATGCCAAAAATTTAGAGCTTAAGATTACAAATAATCCAGAACTCCAGGTTCCAGTTAGTGCAGAAACCTATTGGGGCCAAGATTATTGCTGGAGCGTAGTTTTCACATACAAATTCCCAGAGTCTGGTTTCTGGCCACAGTTCTTATTTGATAAGAACAATAATCCTATAGACAATAGCGCAGAAGAAGACGCACCACCAAATCCAAATATTGTTGCAGAGTGGGCAATAGAAGGAATGTCTGACAACGAAGAAGACAACATGCTACAGGAATGTGTAATTCACATTATCGAAGAAGATAAGTTTGAACAGTGTATTGTTCTTTACCAGATGCCTTTCTGTAACATTTTTGCTACACAAGACGCAAGCGGTGTAAACGGAGAAAGACCAGACTGGACAATTGAATATCTTAGCAAAGAATAATTCTACTTGCTAATGTATATTAAAAAGGCAGGCTTTTTAGTCTGCCTTTTTTTATTCCTACCAATTTTTACTACCACTCGTTAGTTACAGCAACTATAGAAAAGACCCGGAATAAATGTTATAATATTCTATTAAAACAAAAAATTCAGGAAACAAAAATGGAAGAAATCAAAACTGCCGAGGGTGGCTCTCTCATAAAGATTCCAATTGAGGATGAAGTAAAACAGGCTTATATTGACTACTCTATGTCTGTAATTGT
>JAFZYR010000132.1 GCA_017616165.1 Treponema sp. | reverse complement strand
GGGGCTGTCCTTAAAGTTGATAATTTTCAACGAAGGACAGCCTTTTTTATTACGAAATGTGTTTTTAAGATTTTCTTTTATTGAGTTTTTTTCTTTAAGCTTTCATCAGCCTTACTATCTGCTTAATGTCATATCCAATCATCAATAATCCCCATTCAGTTCCGACTTTTTCCTTTCCGCGAAGATGAAAACGTCTGAAATTCTGGTTCCATTTAATCTGACCGAAAACAGTTTCACATTCCGTAGAACGTTCTTTCATAAGTTTCTTGTAATCATCTTTCGAGAGAAGGTTCTTTACCTGTGCTTTCTGTTCCAGCCAGTGTTCGTTTCTCTGGACTGTTCTTCCGTATTCTGATTTTGTACATAGTTTACGGTATGGACATCCTTCGCAATTATCACACTGGTAGACTTCATAAGTCTGCTCATGTCCGGAACTGTTTGTCCTTGTCACCGTCTTTTTATATGGAACCGGATTTCCGCACGGACAGGTATACTCCTTCTGCTCCGCATCATATTTCCAGTTCTCTGCATTGAATTTTTTCTTCTTAAAGCTCCTCTTTGTCTCATTTTCGTAACTTGTATATTTTACGGCTCCGGTGATTTCCCTCTCTTTCAGATAATCATAATTCTCCTCACTTCCATAACCTGCATCTGCAATCACAGTTTCAAACTTGCAGTCAAGCCTGTGCATCACGTTGTCAACGTGAACCGGAAATGTTTTGGTGTCCGTAGGATTAGGGAAAACATCATAACCGATTACAAGTTTATTCTCAGTTCCGATCTGAATGTTATAGCCTGGTTTGAGCTGACCGTTGAGCATATGGTCTTCCTTCATCCGCATGAATGTTGCATCTTCATCTGTCTTTGAATAACTGTTTCTGCCGTTGAAAGTAGCGTTTGCTTTTTCGTATTTCTCTTTTCGAGGAAGATAATCCTTTTCAATCAGCCGCTCTGCCTTTTTCAGTTTTTTTTTACGTCTTTTGATTCATCATCATTAAGGTCATTTATTTCGGCAAGTTTTCTGTTTATTTTTTCAGCTGCTGCCTTTATGTCTTCACTTGTTACAGGTGTGTCATCTCCAAGTTCTGCAAAATCACTGTCTCCGTAAAGCTGATTTTCCTTGTGTGTAATTTCATCTACATCTTTCAGAAATACCCTTAGTTTTTCATCAAGCTTCCTTTCATTTTTTTCAACGGCTTTTTTCCAGACAAAGGTATATTTATTTGCTGCACTTTCTATCTTGGTTCCGTCTACGAAATATTTCTCGAGGCTTACATACCCTGATCTGTTCAGAAGCTTTACCGTTGCAACAAAGATTTCTTCGATTGAGTCTTTCAGTTTCTCGCTCCGGAATGTGTTGATTGTCCTGAAGTCCGGCTGCTGAAATCCTGTAAGCCACATCACGTTTACATTTTCACGGCACTGTTTCGCAATCTGCCTTGATGAATAGGTTCCCGTCATGTAGCAGTATACCAGTACCTTCAGCAGCATCACCGGATTATACCTGCTTGCTCCGCCGCCTTTCGTGTATTTTGCAAATACTTTTTCTATTTTCAGTTCGTCTACAGTTTTACTGACAATTCGTACAAAATGATTTTCAGGTACCAGCTCATTCAGACTTGGCGGCAGCAGCCACTGTTCGCTCTGACTGTACGGTTTGTAGGTTATTTTATC
>JAFZYR010000131.1 GCA_017616165.1 Treponema sp. | reverse complement strand
TGCATAAGGCGTTCAAAAAAGGACGCTGGAGCGCTCAAAAGAGGACATTCAGCGTCCTAAACGGGACAGCCTAAATTAGGCAGTTTCGATGTTCAGAATAAAGCCGGAAGTCAGTCGTCTGCGGATGGCATCCGAAAGAGCCGGTTCATTCTGGTCACCCATGAAATCTCCCCAGTCATCTGCAGGATACTGACAGGTGACAACAGTTGAAGTTCCACAAACTTCCCTCAGTTTTATCAGCTGAAACAGAATCGAAGCCCGTTCCTCGTTGATGTGAGTAATCAGAAAATCATCAAGAATTAGAACCTGTATCTTCCCAAAATACTTAAGCTTCTTGTTGTACTTAGCAGGATCAGAAGTTTTCATAATCAGCAGTTCATCAATGAGCGTCGTACAGTCTGTAAAATATGTCTTGTATTCACCACGGCAGCATTCAGCCCCTATTGCTTTGGCTGCATAGGTCTTGCCGATTCCGCTCTGTCCAAAGATACAAAGGTTCAGGCGTTTTTCAACAAAGCCTAAAGTCAGTATCTGCCTTATGACATTTTCATTGTAAATTCTTCCGTTTCCAGATTTTAGGTTTGACGCAAGTGCTGTATTCTTTCCAAGTTTGCTGTGACGGAGAAGTCTGTCCAGCCGGTCTTCTTTTCTGTAATCATATTCTGCAGCAACAAGTTCCTGAAGAAGCTGAACAGAATCAAGAGAAGAAAATTTGGGAGAATCACAGATTGCCTTGAATCTTTCTTCCAGGGCAAAGAGTTCCAGATACTCAAGCATTTCCATAAGTTCGGAGTTTCTTTTTTTCATCAGAACAGCACCTCCTGTCTTTTAAGAAGTGAAGCCATATCATACTTTGAACTGTCTACAGCATAAGTATCATGTCTCTTTTTAGGTTTTTCATCTGCAGCTTTCGAAACTGGAAGAGTTTCCGTTTCTGCATATTCTGCAATGGTATTCTTGATAAATGTGTAACTGCATCTGCCTGACTCAAAGGCTGCAGTACAGCATTTCTCAAGAGTCTCTTTACCGTACTTCTTTGCATAACCTAAAATACCTGCAACCTGTCTGAACTTTTGACACGGATATTTTGACCTGCTGAAAATATCTGAAACTACAGCTTTTGTCATGGGGCCAGTCTTTATTGCGATTGAAAGGAAGTATGGTTCACTCCAGGAATTGTATTCTGTAAACGATGGAGGAAGGTCTTCCGGATCGGTTCTGTACTCTCCGTTATGCGAAGCACGGCCCCATTCCTTTATAAAAGTACCTTTTTCAGTGTAAATTTCGAGTTTTAAGGCTTCTGCCCTTACTTCCAGATGTTTTCCAATGTATTTATGTGGTACACTGTAGTGACAGTAATCGTACGTGATATGGCAGTCAGGTGCGACTTTTACAGTTCTCCGGTCAAGGCGGATGAAGTCATGAAGAGGAAGCGGTATCAGCATTTGCTTTTCTTCAGCATTGAAAACTTCTTCCCTTGACCGGTTTTGTTTTGCGAAAGGCTTTTTGTTCAATTCCTTTACTCTTGCAAAAAGTTCTTCATTTAGTTCATCAAGAGTAAAGAAAGTCATCTCCTGCATATCCAGAAGAATATTCTGTGTGATTATACGTACTCCGCCTTCAACGCCCGGTTTATCATCAGGAGCTTTTACCCGGGCTGGCATCAAGGCTGTTCCGTACCATTGAGCCCATTCATTGTAATCCTTGTTCAGAACTGGATCTGCATAATCATTGTTGCTTGTAACTGCAACCTTTGCATTGTCAGGTGTAATTATTGGAGTAACTCCTCCGAAGAAATGGACCATCCGTGTATTCACATCAAGCCATTCATCAATCGTACAGCGGAGCATTCCTTCTGCATAATAGTATTTGCTGTACGACAAGCTTGCAACGAATATCGTGACTTTTGTATCTGATTTTCCTGTTATTGGATTTTTAAGACGGAGCTGAAGTCCTGCATAATCGACTTCAATGTTCTGCCCCGGGTATCGTATTACTTTGCCGGATATTCCTTTTGTTGCAAGATAATCCTGATATTTTTTGCAGTACTGTCTGTAGCTATAGGCCTGTCTGCCGTCACAGGTATTCTCGCAGTAACGCTTATACTTGTTCCAGAGCCGCTGAAGAGTCTGACCTTTCTTTGCCATTTCCTTAAAGACTTTTTCATAGTCAGGCTCTGCAAACTCAGTTTTTGTCCCGCCGCGTTTTTTGTAAAGGGCAGCTTCAATCTGCTCGTTTGAATAATTTTGAGGTAACGGATATGTAAACTCCGAT
>JAFZYR010000130.1 GCA_017616165.1 Treponema sp. | reverse complement strand
GTCGGAGTTTCAGCAGTGGTTCCAAGAGGAACAAGACCATCGATGCCCTGTTCGAGCTGATGTTTGACATTTTTGCGGAAGCCCTCAAAGTCTACAGATCCATCCGAATTCATCGGTGTAATTAAAGCTGTAAAAGCACCACGAAAAATATTCATATTTCCTCCTGTGCAAACCCGCGGATTTGCAATTATTTTGGGAAATATTCTATAGTTTTTTCCATATAAATTCAATAATCACTTTTTTTCAAAATTCTTCTCAAAAAACTTCCTTTTTTCGCAAATTTTTTTGTTAACTATAGTATAGGAATTTTTATTTAAGGAGGCTGTTATGCCAAACAACATTAAACCGTTTGAGGAGTTAACTCTGGCGGATGATTTTATGTTCTATCAGGTTATGCAGGATGATGAAATCTGCATTGGGGTTCTGGAGCGTCTGCTCAAAATTAAAATTGACCACATTGAGCGGCAGGAGCTCCAGAAGGAAATCAAGCCTTATTATCAGACTAAATACATCAAGCTTGATGTTTATGTAAAAAATGATGATAAGATTTATGACATTGAAATCCAGAACGAAGATATGGATGAACTACCCAAAAGAGTTAGGTATTATCAGTCAATGATAGATTCAAACGAGCTTTTGAAAGGTATGGAGTACAGATTGCTGCCGGAAAGCATAATCATATTTATCTGTACAGGTGACCCGTTTGGGAAAGGATTACCTAAATATTCTTTCAAGAATATATGTCTGGAAGAAAAGGAACTTATTCTACAAGATGAATCAACAAAATATTTCTTTAACTCTGATGCCGCAGATAAGGCTACAGATATTGAAATCCGTGCATTTCTTGATTATATTAAGAATAAGAGACCTACAGACAGCTTCACAAACACGATTGATTTAGCTGTGAAAAAGGTAAAGACAGACGAGTCTCTAAGGGGGATTTACATGTGCGAACCAATACGTATTCAAGATGCAAAATGGGCTGCAAGAGTTGAAGATGCAAGAAACTTTATTCGAATGAATAAACTAACTCTTGAAGATATAGCACAAGGCACAAACCTTCCTTTAAGAAAAGTCCAGGAACTTGCAGAAGAAATTGCTGCAGAAAAACAACCGCAGAAAGAATAAGCTGTCATTCCCCGGCTTGACCGGGGAAACTTTGCTTTATGGACTACTGTGCAACCTCGACTGTCCAGCCTTTTGGAATACCGGAAGTTGAATTATTTTCCCAGTTTGTCATTGATGAGTCTTTTGTAAATGTACCATTCAAAGACACATTTTTAAGCCACTCACGTGTACATTTTTCCGCAGAAACATCTGTTGCAAGACATGTAACAGATGTTATATTTAGACAATCTTTGAACATCCAATTATAGCAATTTGTTTTCAAAGTTTTAGCCTTCAATTCTGGTGCTTCAGTTAATGCAATACAACCTGCAAACATTGCGAAATAACAATAATCAGCAAGATCAGTAGCAGGAAGCTCAGGTGCTTTAGTCAAACTGCTGCAATCTTTGAACATTTCATAATAACAGTTGCTAGATATAGATGTAGATTCCAGTTTTGGTGCTGACTGCAATTTTTTACATCCGCTGAACATTTGATAATAACAATTTGGTGTCAAAGTTTCGGCATTTAGTTCTGGAGCAGATGTCAGGCTTGTACACGAATCAAACATTCCGGAATAACAGTTGTCAGCAAGAATAGTAGCAGGAAGGTCCGGTGCTTTAATCAAAGACCAACAGCTTTGAAACATACATTCGTAACAAGAAACTGCCAGATTTCCTGCAGGAAGCTCAGGTGCAGCAGTTAACCTCATACATTGTTTAAACATACAAGAATAACATTTTTCTTCAAGTGTTTGACAAGCAAGTACAGGAGCAGACGAAAGATAGGAACAGTGTTCAAACATACTCTCAAAACAAGATGGAGCTAATTGAGTAGCAGCAATTTGAGGTGGCGTAGTCAATTTAGAACAGTCAAAAAACATCCTATTATAACATTTTTCCGTTAATTGTTTAGCCTCGAGATCTGGTACGTAAACTAATCTATCACAATAAGCAAACATATATGCATAACAACTATCAGCTAAAGCAGTTGCAGGAAGTTCAGGTGCTGCAGTTAAGCTATCGCAGTCATAAAACATCATACAATAACATGAATTTGCACCTGTCAAATCTTTTGCAGGAAGAAGAAGCTTATTAACAGGATGATTTAAAATATGTTTATTATCTTTAAACAAACTATTAAAAGTTTTTTCCATAGAAAGTTCTTCTTTATTTGAATATCCTGTGTTAGCACTAATAAGACTCATTATGTTACCATAAATGTAACAGTCTGAAGAACAATCTATATTCAAATACTTATCATCGTCATTAGCAGGCCCATCTGCAAAAAACCAGATTATATCTCCTGCCAGAACATCAATAGTCTCTGGAACATCAGTTCTTTCACCATGATTCCTTGAATATTTTAAATTTGTAAACTCATCGGGATTTTTTATGGTTATGGCACCATCTTTTATAATTTCCAATGTCAGTGGAAAGTCCTTTTCTGCATTCCAATTAACTGGATACGGTATAATACTAACTCCCAGGTAATTTGGATATAATAATAAACCAGAGGACTGAATATTCTGAAGCCAATTGGTAAAACAATCTTGGAATGTAGGTGGTGTATCACCATTAACCCAATCATCTGCAATTTTCTCTGCAAGGCATTTAATATATGCAAGCTTAGAACAATCAGAAAACATGTTATCATAACAGTCTGGAGCCAGTTCAGTTGCAGGCAGCTCTGGTGCTGTAATTAAACATTCGCATTTCAAGAACATAGAATCATAGCAATTCTTTGCTAAAGTCGTAGCAGGAAGTTCTGGAGCTGTAATCAAATGGAAGCAAGAGTCGAACATCTTTGCATAACAATAATCAGCTAAAGTTGTAGCAGGAAGTTCTGGAGCCACTGTTATTTTTTTACAACTGGCAAACATTCCTTGATAGCAGCCTTCTGCAAGTTCTGTGGCCGGAAGTTTTGGAGCCATAGTTAAATAGCTACACTGGTCAAACATATAATAATAGCAATTTTTTGCTAAAGTCGTAGCAGGAAGCTCTGGAGGTACTATTAAATTACCGCATCTATAAAACATATATCGGTAGCACTCTTCCGCTAAAGAAGTAGCCGGAAGTTTTGGTGCCACAGTTAAATTAGAACAGCTACTGAACATTGTTGCATAGCACCTTTCTGCAAGTTCCGTTGCCGGAAGTTCTGGAGCCACAGTTAAATTTGTACAGTTCCAGAACATTCCTTCATAGCAGCTTTTTCCCATTTTAGTTGCAGGAAGTTCCGGTGCTTGAGTCAAAATGGTACAGTAATAAAACATTTCATTGTAGCAGCCTTCTGTCAAAGTAGTAGCAGGAAGAACCAGGTCTATTGAACAGTTTTTGATAAGATTACCATCCTGCGAGGTACCTTTAAACAATTGGTAAAAAGCGTATGGTTCTGGAATTACTTTTGCATCTGCAAACGCGTCTGGAGAAATAAGGCTCATAACATTTCCATAAACATAACAAGAACTGGAACAACGAATATTCAAAGAATTCGAAGGTTTCAAACGATTTCCATTTTGATCATATGCATATTCATGCTCTATTCCTTCTGCATAAAACGAAACTATATCTCCTTCATAAACATTTATTAAACTATTAGCAGCAATTTTATCATTACCATTCTTTGTATATTTTAAGTTTTTAACCCCATCTATATTTATTAAAGTTATAGTCCCGTCTGCTAAAGCTTCTAATGTTAGCGGCAATTGATATGCATTTACCACTTCACAAGGAGGCTCAATAGTCCAGTGTCTGGGAATACCTGAATAATTGTCTTTTACTTTCCATATATTGTTATTTTGTGTTTGTACAAACGTACCTGTCGGAGAAACATTAGCCAGCCAGTTTTTTGTACAATCGGTTGCAGAAATGTCTGTTGCAAGGCATTTTATATAATTAAGACTTTCACAACCCAAGAACATATAATTATAACATTCCTTGGTTAGTGTTGCAGCCGGTAATTCAGGGGCCCGTGTTATACCAGTACAACCATAAAACATCTTTTTATAGCAGCCTTCTGATAAGGTTGTTGCAGGAAGAACAATATCAAGTGTCTCATGGTTTTTAATATGGGTGTTATTCAGAAAAAGCTTTTGTAAGGCATAATCATCAGTAATTTCTGTTTTATCTGTAAAATCTGTATAATAAAGAAGACTCATTGCATTGCCGTACACATAAAAGTCGGCGGTACAACTAATGGTTAAATTTACGGAGCCGTCACTTTTATAATTGCTGCCATAGAATCGTATTTTATCACCAGGCTGCACGTCAATGTTATCAGCACAATCGAATATTAAACCATTGCCTTTTTGAATACTTATTCTTTCAAAAGAATCTTTACCCGATAAAATAATTCTACCGGCTGTTATTGCTTCAAGCGTAAGAGGAAGTTCGCATGAATCTAATTCAAGTTCAGGGTCCTCAGGTACTTCCCCGGAAGGATTAGTGGCAGGTGTATTTGTATTTTGCTTTTTAGTCTTTGGTTGATTATTATCAAAAAATTTACATGACGTAAGGGCAAAAGCAAATGCTAAAATTACTATAAGAATTACTGATTTTATGTTTTTTTTCATTTTTTCCTCTCTTAATAATTTGGCACAGATTGAGTCAGGTTAAGATAAAAATAATACCAATATAATTCGGTTTCTCCCTGTTTAAGTTTTTTCGAATTTCCATCATTATCTATTACCTCTAAAACAAAACTATATTCTCCTGCAGAACGTAAATAAGCACTGCGAGGAATTAAATATTCTTTTGACCATTGTGTATAACCTGCATTTTGTGTCGTATCCAAATATGGAAGTTCAATAAATGGATGAACATCTGATCCATTATAAATAAGAATTCTGAATCTGTTTGCTATACCGCTTCCACCTTCATCTGTAGCAGTAAAATTGAAACTCATTGTAATATATTCTACATCATTACAGGCTGGTATGGTTTTTGGTTTTGGATATTGAGGTAATCCGCTCACACTAAACGGAAGAGTTATAAAGTCTCCATTTGAATCCTTGAACTTTATAACATTATAATTATCATTATCCTGCTCATCTTTTGGAACAATAATCGCAGGTTTAACATCTTCTTTTTCAACATTTGTTTTATAATTAATTGTTGAATCCTCACGAAGTGTAACAGCAATATCGTCTTCAAAATAGTAGAAATCTTTGGCGAGTGTAATAGATATGCTTACATCCTTTGGTGGCGGCGGATTTGTTACCTGAATAACAAGTGTTCTTCCGCCCACATAATTAGGCTCTTTTTCCCAGTAAGGGTCAAAATAGTATTTTGTTAAAGAAGATCCATCAACACAAGAGCTTGCTATCTGGATATTCTTAAAGTGCTTTACATCGTCTTTTATATAACCATAATACTGACCACCGCACTTTTGGTTATCACCCTGCAGGAAATCTTCATCTGTCAATTTTTCCTTTTTTTTGAGTTCTTCCATTTCTTCCTGCGTGTAGTAAATGATGTTTGTTTCCATATTAAACTTGTCAAAGAAAATCTGAACATTTGAACTTCGCGGAGCACCTGTTTCCTGGTATGTTGGGGTTGAAAGAACTATTCTTGGTCGTTTTGCAGTAACTGCACGAACGGCAAGCTGAATATTTTCATCTTCGGGGTCTTTTACAAAGGTGCAGGTTGTATCAATCATCAAAGGGTTTTCAATTTTGAGGTAAGTATCATCTGTAAAAGTTTCGTTTGTTAGTGTATTGTATACTTCCCACTTGAGGAATTGTGAATCTGATTCTGAACTGAACGACAGATTAAAGGTATCAGAAACTTTTACCTTTGCTTCGCCGGCTGCTGGTTTTGTAACAATACCACTACCCTTTTGGGCGTTTACCTTAATCTGGTAGTTATCGGCATTTGCATATTCAATGTTTCTTTCCAGGTCCTGGCGGGTTTTGGAACCTTTTAAGAAGTTGTCGCAGGAACTAAACAGCAATACTACACATAAAAACGCCCCCCCCAGTATAGTGATTACTGCCTTCATGTGACCAAAGTTTGAATGTGATGTTTTCATAAAGACTCTCCGGATTTTTGCATAATCTGGCTCATGGCTTTTGAACCGTCGGCAAAGTGAACTATTACTGCATAGCATGAGCCGTCTTCAATATCGTTATCGGTGTTATATATTTTATAGTAGGCATGAGAAATTCCATCACAGTTCAAAACCTCTTCGCGTATGTACTTTCGGCCATTTTCCCATTTTGAAACTGACCAGTTTTTGCATTCTTCGTAAGAGGCAGAAGTAACTACAGTGCGTGCCATAACAGGTGCATCTGAATTAATTGCGATTTTTCCATTATAAGCCGGATAGATGTAGTCCATTGTTCCGCTGTTAGATTTTCCGGTATAAATATAGGCTGGATGAGTATAACGGTTCCATGGGGATGATTGCTCATCAGGAAGTTTTATTACAACTTTAATAAAGGTATTTGAAGGGAAAGCACTATCTGTTAATTTTAATGAATCTGCATTAGAATATGTTATTGTTGTACACGGTGTAGTTGAACCCACTTGATATATTTCTATCATTTCAGGTTTAACTTGTGACCCCGAGGTTTCCTGCGCTACCACATCAATTTGTGTTTTTGGACTATTCTTTTCATCTTCTTTTGTTTCTAATCTTAATATATGGTACAACTGAGAATTATTTGCAGGAATTGTTCCAAACTTTAAATTACCTCCTCTATCTCGAAAATAATATGAAAAACCAGTATCTGTAAACATCCAGCGCGGGATTTGAATTTTACCTTGAGAAAGGTCATTGTTGCCTGCCAGTTCAGCACCACAAACAACCCTGCCATATTTTCCTATTCTATTCACAGTAGCAGTGTCTAATTGAGTTCCATATAGATCAGGAATATCATCACCTTCAATAATGTACGACCTTGTTGTAGAAATACCAGATTGTCCGTCATAAAAATTGACTGTAACAGTATCACAATCGTTAACAATTACATTTTTATATTGGTAGTCAATCCCTGCGTTATTATAATTATCATAATCTGTATCACTATAAGTAAGTTCAATGGTATCTTCAGTTCCAGAAGTACTTTTACCGTTTTTTATGCCATAAACAACTATATCTGTGGGACTATCAAACATTAACTCTGTAATAGCGGTAACTGTACATTCTGTATTGATTTTTCCGGTTGCTGCATTCTTCTGAAAACTTTGATATTTATTTCCTTCCTGAAATCCTATTAATAAATCATGTGCTTCATTATAATTACCCGTTATAAGAGCATTGTCTTTTACTAACAGTATAATTTCATCATAATCTTCCGGCTGATTTTCTGAAATTTGGACAGTAACATCCAGAAGATCGCTTACAGGGTTTTTAGTAATACGATAAGGATTGCCAGTATCCTCATAGTCCTTTAATACAACATTACTCAAAGTATTGCCACTAATTATAGAATATGTATTAGGAGGAACTTCCGTATAGAAAAATGCAGAAGGAGAACCATTTGCTGTATCAAAACCGACACATGGAATAAACCTGTATGTTATATCTTTATCTATACTGGCTACAGTATCGGACATTTCATAGTCATGACCTGGAGTATTATCGTATGATAATACTCCATTATTATCTATAAGCTGATTAATTGCCCACGGTAATTCACCGCTTGTGTAATAAAACATGACTGTTGCTGTATCTGGAGGGTTGCCTGCATCTGGGATTACTATTCCCTTATAATTTTGTGATTCAGGGATATTATATTGTCTTTCCCACAAGTTTCCAAAGTCATCGGTAATAATTAGTTTTAACTGCAAGCCGGAGAGCTGGTCTACATCCAGATCTATTGACCATTCATAATCTCTATAATGTGTAAAACTCTCAGGTTCTACCGAACCATCTGTATGCTTGTATTCACATTTTACATTAAAATATGAATATGGAATTGTAATGTACGTTGAATAAGGAATGACAATATTGTCTTCTTCCCCTCCATAAAAGGATAAGGTTTTAATAAATTCATTATGAGAGGTTTCATTAAAATTTGGTAGCATTCGTTCATTATAAAAACTATAATTACCCGGAATGCAAACAGGTATTGTTGTCATCTTAAATACTGTTATTTCCTGCAAATCTGCTGAATTATTATTAAGAATACTGTTTCCATAAACATCCTCTACATCAATTGAAACACGAACAGCACCATCTGCACATTTGAGCTCATGCTTTATACAAAAGATTGTATTTCCATCGGCATCTATAAAATAATTAACATTATTATCATTTATACTGTATTGGGCTGCCAGAACTTTCTGATCAAAATACCAGTTACTGTTTACCCCACAAAACTGCTCATACACTTTTATAGTTTCTACAGCAGATTCATTTTCATGATAATTTCCGTAAATATATATATATGCACCACTTGTATTATCAAGAATGTCTTGTGGATCATTCTTTTTATCAAAATTTGAACTGGTACATTCCCCCTCCCCAATCAACACAATATCATTATGAAATTTTGCAACAGCTTTCATATTGGCTGATGGAGCTTCGAAGGTTCTTGAAAGATAAAAATCATTTTTATACGGAGGATTACTATCGTAGGTAAGAATATAATGAAAATCAAAGCTGGCGTTTGTATTCTGGTACAATGGAACAGACTCTCCGTCTATTATGGCTGTTATAGTCGGCGGCAGGCTCACTCTTATATCGGCAAAACCTTTTTTTAAATTATCAATAAAGGTTATTAATTCAGAAGTTTTTGGACGGATGGTAATTTCATCTTTGGAATCATTAAGTACCGGTTTATAAAAATAATCATCTGCTACATTTTGTCCAAGGTATGTAAGACTTACATAATCAACGGCAGTATCATTTACAGGCATATTAAACTTTATTTTTATTGCTGCATTTATCTGGTTTTGACCAGAAGGAGAAGGATTTACACTTACAACTGCAGGCTGCAAAATACATTTTGCGTGAATTTCAAGTCCTTCGCGTGGGCTAACGGCAGTTCCTTTTGTTTCGGGATTAGTTTCATCTTCAAATGTAAGGACACCTTCAACCGGTTTTTTGGTGGCACGATCCAGCACTTCCCATTTTATAAACCTGTAGGTTTCGGCGGGTTCAAAAACAAGGTCAAATGTATTTTTTTTCTTAAGCTGTAAAGTTAAGGTTTTTAAAGTACCAGAACCTTCGTCGGCTGTTACTATAAAAGTAACCGGACTGGCATTTGCGATCTCAATTGCTTCTTCAAGCTGATTTTTAACATCAGAACCTTTTAAAAAATTTTCACAGGAAGTAAAAAACAAAGCTGCAATACAAATTAAAAAAACGCTTTTTTTCATAAAAATACCACCATAGAAAATTGTAACATAGGATTGGGGATAATTCCACATTTTTCTGTATTTCTGTATAATGAGTGGCGTATGAAAAAATCACGGATAATAAAGATTTCCGCAATCAGTGTACCTGCAGCGCTGATCCTTGCGTTTTTTATATTCACCGGTGTGCGCTCTGCTCAATTCAAAAAGCTGGATGCTGCACAGCCGCTTACTTTTGAACAGTCGGGACAGCTGAACCTTACACTCATAAATAAATACTCAGAGCAAAATGATTTACTCAAGGCCCTTCCCTACACTCTGCCGGACCTTGGAATAAAGGTTGGCGCAGATGCGGCTATTTTGATTGATGTTTCTAACGGCAATATAATTTATGAAAAAAATGCAGACAAGGTTATTCCGCCGGCAAGCATGACCAAGCTTTTTGCAATGTATGTTGTTGAACAGGAGGTTGCAGAAGGACGCCTGCACTATGATGACATTATTCCTTTGCCGAGTGAATGCTGGGCCTGCAATATGCCACCTCACAGCTCGCTCATGTTTCTGGGCAAGGGGCAGATTGTTACTCTGGAAGAGCTCCTGCTTGGGTTAAGCATCTGCTCGGGTAACGATGCGGCTTATGCACTGGCCTATGCGGTTTGCGGCTCTATGGAAGAATTTGTTGAAAGGATGAACCAGGTGGCACAGGATGCAGGTCTTACCCACACTCATTTTGTAGAAAGCTCGGGCTACAGCGAACAGAATGTTACTACTGCCCGTGAGATGGCAGCGTTCTGCCGGCTTTATATTCTTGAACATCCCGACTCCCTCAAGCGTTTTCACAGTGTTCCTTCATTTACTTACCCTAAAGCAAAGAATATGGCTCCCGGTGACCGCTATGGTGCACAGGACTGGAGCAATGGTCTTCCCGAAAAAATTACAATGGGAATTACTCAGGAAAACACAAACCCTCTGTTGGGACGACTTGCCGGCTGCGACGGACTAAAGACCGGTTACATTGACGAAAGCGGCTACAACCTTGCTTTGACTGTTGCGCGTGACGGAACCCGCTTTTTGTCTGTAACAATGGGCGGCAAGGGAAACAACACACAGGAAGGTCAGGCAGGCCGCGTTAACGACGGAACTGAACTTATGGAAACTGCGTTCAGTATTTTCCGTGATTATGATTTGAGCGGTCTTAAGAAAAGCTATTTTGTAAAGGTTTATGCAGGCAGCCAGAAGGGGCTCAATCTTATTACTGCCTATAACCCTCAGACTGTGTGCGTGCCTTTTGTAACCGGAAACTCAATTGCACAGAACCTGCAGAATGTTCAGATTAAAACAACGATTCCGCAATACCTGCAGGGCCAGATTACGGCCGGCGCAGAATACGGAAAAATTGAAATTATACTAGGGGATTATATTTTGCAGACGATTCCGCTGGTGGCCGACAGAAGTACGGAGCGCGCGGGTTGGATTGTTTGTCTGGCGGACGGGCTAATTCATAAGTAAGAGTCGTAGATTGCTTCGCCCTTCGGGCTCGCAATGACGGTCATTGCGCAAGTTTGTGAAGCAAACTTGGTAAGCTCTGCGACAGGAGCTTAGCGACGTGGCAATCTACGATGCTACAATTCAGACGATGCTCTCTTTACATCTTCCAACGTAAACTCTGTTCTTTCAGCCTGTCCCGCAAGCAGTGCTGCGCGATTCAAAACAGATTCTATTTTTGCACATGAAAAGCCGTCGGTCATTTTGGCAAGATCTTCCGGAGTACAGGCGGCATCGGCATTTTTGCCGCGGGTGTACATTTTTACAAGCTCTACGCGCGCTGCATAATCCGGGTACGGAACACAAAAGCGTGCATCAAAACGGCCCGGGCGGATCAAAGCCGGGTCCAGCGCCTGAATTGAGTTAGTTGCGGCTAACACAAGCACGCCCTTTGTTGCTTCAAAGCCGTCAAGCTCGTTGAGCAGGGCTGTAACAATTCTTGTATTTTCTGTTTCCAGCGCACTGCCGGTGTAATTTCGGACAGTACCGATTCCGTCAAACTCATCTATAAAAACAATACAAGGGGCTTGTCTGCGTGCCTTGCGGAACAAAAGCTTTACCTTCATTGGACCAATTGCCATGAACATGCTTTCAAAATCTGTAGCCTTGGCAGGAATAAAGTTTACCTTTGCTTCCCCTGCAAGCGCCTTGGCAAAAAGTGTCTTTCCGTTTCCAGGCTCTCCTTCCAGCAGAATACCCTTGGGCATGCGAATTCCTTTTGCGGCATAGGCGGCAGGATTTTGCATAATCTTCATAACCTGAGTCATATCACGCTTGAGGTTTTCCATGCCTACAACATCATCAAACTTAACACCGGTTTTATGCACAACCTTAAAGGTGTTCGGCGAAATAAATTTGCGGAAAACAACAATAATAATTCCAAAGAAAAATACATAAAAAAGAATGTCAAAAATAAGGTTGAAGATTTCTGCGGTATCTTTTTCGACTGTAACAGCAACACCCTTTTTGAGGAGGGTTTCTTCAAGGGTCGGCGAATGCGGGTTTTCAGTCACCAGCGGGGTCCCTGAGCTTCCTGTGGTCCCTGAGCCTGTCGAAGGGTCCGAAGGAGTAAATTCAAGCTTATCACTCTTAATCACAACGCTTTGAACCTTCCCCTGCTCTACCATGCTGTAAAACTGGCTGTAAGGAACATTTTCCTTTTTATCTCCAAAATAATCCCACGCAAAATATGCGGCAACGCCCAATATAATTAACACGATGACATAAATAAAAAATTTTCTTTGTTTCATAAAATCCTCCGTCATTGCGAGCGCAGCGTGGCAATCTATTAATGGATTGCAGCGCTGCGCTCG
>JAFZYR010000129.1 GCA_017616165.1 Treponema sp. | reverse complement strand
GCCTAAAACGAACCAGTGGTTCGTTTTTTAACGGCTTTCCGATTAGAGCGGGTTCAAGTCCAAGATGTGTGTAGGTGAAAAAGGCGAGCAGTGGCGCAGCGTTTTTCGCCGGTGTTCAATAAAAGAAAAAAGACTGTTTGCATCGCAAACAGTCTTTTTTTATCTCTATTCCTTTAACTGATGGCCCTATTTAAGAAATTTCCTCAGCTTTTTTTCCTTAGCGCTGGTATACGGCTGGTAGCGCATTTTTACATCAAGCCAGGTTTTCTTGTTTACAATTGATTTTGTGTTGCTAAAGGTGTCAAAGCCAACCTTTCCGTGGTAGGCACCCATGCCGCTTTCGCCAACGCCGCCAAAGCCCATGTTGTGGGTTGCCATGTGAACAATTGTATCATTTACACAGCCGCCGCCAAAGGAACAGCGCGACAGTACTTTATCTTCAAGCTCCTTGTTGCTTGTAAAAAGATAAAGTGCCAGTGGTCTTGCATGACTGTTTACAACCTTTATGAGCTCTTCATCGGTTGCGTAAGTCAAAACCGGCAGAACAGGACCAAAAATTTCCTGCTTCATAATAAGGTCGTTCCAGCCAACATTATCCATGATTGTCGGTTCAATTTTCAGCAAGGCGGCATCGGACTTTCCGCCGTAAGCAATTTTACTTGGGTCAATCAAGGCTCGTATTCTGTCAAAGTGCTTTTTATTTATGATTTTTCCGTATGAATTATTTGCAAGGCTAACTACTCCAAACTGAACTACAATCTGCTGCTTAAGTGCTGTAATCAGCTCGGTTTTTACAGACTGATGGCACAAAATGTAATCCGGAGCAACACAGGTCTGTCCGCAGTTCAAAAACTTGCCCCATACAATTCTTTTTGCTGCAAGTGAAATGTCGGCAGTTTTGTCTACAATACAAGGTGACTTTCCGCCAAGCTCGAGTGTTACAGGTGTAAAATGCTCGGCTGCCTTTTTCATAACCTCGCGGCCTACTGCGTGACTTCCTGTAAAGAAAATGTAATCAAATCTCTGTTCCAAAAGGCTCTGATTTTCTGCACGTCCGCCGGTAACTACTGTAACATATTCCGGGGCAAAGCATTCTGTAAGCATTTTTTGAATGACGCGGGTTGTATTTGGTGAATAGGCACTTGGCTTTACAACGGCTGTATTTCCTGCGGCAAGTGCATCTACAAGCGGTTCAATTGTCAAAAGGAACGGATAATTCCACGGGCTCATGATGAGCACAACACCACGCGGTGATTTTCTTAAAAAGCTTTTTGCCGGGAAGTTTGTCATGCAGGTTGATTTTTTTTCATCGGCAGCAAACTTTTTGATGTTTTTGAGCATGTATGAAATTTCAGAAAGCACGAGCCCAACCTCACACATAAAGCCTTCGAGTGCGCTTTTTCCAAGGTCTGCGGTCAAGGCATCTGTAATTTCTTTTTCATTCTGCTTGATGTAAGCCTGCATTTTTTTAAGCGCGGCGATTCTAAACTGTAAGGGAAGGGTAGCGCCTGTAAAAAAGAATTTTCGCTGATTTTGCAAAAGTGCATGAAATTCTAATTGATTCATTTTGTTCTCTCCTTTTTATTATATGCATTATATAAAAAAATCAATTTTTGGAAAAGGACGCGCCTTAAGTATTCCCATAAAATCATATTTGCAAAACTAAAAAAATCCTTTATAATGAGCAAAAATCATTTACCGAGGTAAACACCCTATGGCAAAAACACTCAAAGAAGTTTACGGAAAGTATCTTGACGAGTTTGCGAAGATTTCGCATGCGGCTGAAAAAATTGATGAAACAGAAATCTATGAAGAAGCAAACATGGAGACCCGCAAATATCTTACACTTATTACAAAGGACAATGTTCTGCCGGGTTCTCATATCAATAATATAGAAAATTTTAAAGAATTTTATGATGCCATCGTTACCGGCGGAAAAAGCGGTGTTGTAATGATGGACCATTATTCAAATATGGATTTGCCGTGCTTCCTCCATCTGCTTGAAAATCATGGCGAAGAATGGGCCAGGGATTTTTCTAAGCGCATTGTTGCCATTGCCGGAATGAAGCTCAACGAAGCAGACCCTATTGTACGCGCTCTTACCGGAAGCTTTACCCGCGTTGTAATTTATCCTACCCGCAGTCTTAATTCCTTTTACGAAAAGGATGTTTCTGACGAAGAAAAGGAAGCAGAACGCCTTCGTGCAAGAAAAATAAATTTTGCTGCTATGCGCGCAATGGACGGCTGTAAAAAGCGTGGTCAGATTATTCTTGTATTCCCAAGTGGAACCCGCTACCGCCCTGGCAATCCGGACACAAAGCGTGGTCTTCGCGAAATAGACAGCTACCTTCGCATTTTTGATTTGCTTTTGCCTGTTTCAATCAACGGAAATGTTCTGCGCCTTAATCCTGAAAATCCTGAAAATATGGTAATGGACCTTGTAACTCCGGATGTTGTAACTCTTACAGCCGGCAAGATGATTGAATGCAAGCCGTTCCGCAATAAGATTTTGGAAACTGTTCCGGAAGGTCATCCTGATCCAAAGCAGGTAACTGTTGATGCAGTAATGAAGGTTCTGGAGGATCTTCACGAGGAGGAAAACTAATGTCAAAGAAAGATTTATTTACCGAAGTAGCCGCTGTTTCTTATCCTGGACGCGGAATTGTTGCAGGCCTTAGCGCCGATGGAAAATATGCTGTTTCTGCTTACTGGACCATGGGCCGCAGTGCAGGCAGCCGTAACCGCATTTTTGTTACCGACACCGAAGAGGGCAGTGAGGTAGTACGCACCAAGGCCTTTGATGAAACTCTTATTGCAGGAGATCCAAGCCTTATCATTTATGCTGCTGTACGTACTCTTGGCAAAAAGACAATCGTGACCAACGGCGACCAGACCGATACAATCTACCAGGGCTACAAGGCTGGCAAAACCTTTGAACAGGCTCTGCGCACACGTAAATACGAGCACGACGGTCCAAACTGGACACCACGCATTTCTTCTGTTCTTGATATCGAAGGCGGCAAGCTCAACTATACTCTTTCTATCCTCAAAAGTGATGAAGGAAATGCAGACTGTACTGTACGCCAGACCTTTGATTACGAAGCTCCTTTTGCAGGAGAGGGTCGCTACATTCATACCTACGAGGGAGACGGAAATCCTCTTCCAAGCTTTGCAGGAGAACCGGTAAAGGTAGCTGTTGAAGGAACTCTTGATGAGTTTACCGACAAGCTTTGGAGCTCCCTCAATGCCGATAACAAGGTAAGTCTTTTTGTTCGCTTCATTGACATAGCAACAGGCAACTACGAAGAAAGAATTATCAATAAGAATAAATAATATGGCAGACACAAAGGAAATAGAAAAACAGAAAATCTCTAAGAATATGACTCCGCGCAAGGCTCTGCAGTTTTTGCTGCTGGGGCTTTTGTGGCTTTTGCTGTGTATTCCTGTTGTAACTGCCGGAGCTGCAACCTGTGCCTTCTTTTATGTTGGCATAAAAATCCTGAACAACGATCCTGACGTAAAGGTTGCCTCTCTTTTTTTCAAGGGCATTAAGCAGAATTTTGTTCAGGGACTTTTGATGTTTCTTATTTCCGTTGTATCTCTTGGAGGACTAGGCGCACTCATTGCCTGGACCATCAAAACTGATCAGAGCAAGCTTGTTATTTTCATTGTTGCAGGCTGTGCTCTGGTTGCCTTCATTTTTAATATTTTTGCCTATCCGATTATTGCCCGTTACGAAAATACCTTTGGCAACATCATGCGCAACACTGTGGCTCTTGCCTTTACTTATCTGCGTGATGCCCTTGGTCTTGCCGGCATTCTTGTCATTCTTATTGGAATTGATGTTTTTCTTTTCCGCCTTAATCTTTATGCAGGGCTTGCCTCTCTTTTGTTCTGGCCAAGCACGCTTTTTTATTTTACTACAAGCCGCATTGCTGCTATTTTTTACAAGGTCGAACACCCTGTGCAGTACGACGAAAACGGCGACCCAATTGAAACTGAAAACAATAATATAGATAAAAATGAGGAAATAGAATCATGAAAGAATTAGAACTTAAATACGGCTGCAACCCAAATCAAAAGCCTGCCCGTGTTTTTATGGAAAACGGCGATCTGCCAATCACAGTTTTAAACGGCAGACCAGGATATATCAACCTGCTTGATGCCCTCAATGGCTGGCAGCTTGTAAAGGAACTCAAGGAAGCAACAGGCCTTCCTGCTGCAACCTCCTTTAAGCACGTAAGCCCTGCAGGTGCCGCAGTTGGTCTTCCACTTTCAGACACTCTCAAACAGATTTATTTTACCGGTGATGTAGAGCTTACACCTTTGGCCTGTGCCTATGCCCGCGCCCGTGGTGCCGACCGCATGTCTTCCTTTGGTGATTTTATTTCCCTTAGCGACGAGTGTGATGAAGCTACAGCTCTCCTTATTAAAAAGGAAGTTTCCGACGGTGTAATCGCTCCTTCTTACAGCGAAGCCGCCCTCAATATCCTTAAGGCAAAAAAGAACGGCAACTACTGCGTTATTCAGATTGATGCCAACTATGTACCAGCCGAGCTTGAACGCAAGCAGGTATTCGGCGTTACCTTTGAACAGGGCCACAACTTCCTCAAAATTGATGAAGAGTCGGCTCTTTCAAACATCGTTACAAAAAACAAAACTATGAGCGAGGACGACAAGCGCAATCTTATCATCTCTCTCATCGTTCTTAAATACACTCAGTCTAACAGCGTATGCTTTGTAAAGGACGGACAGGCAATTGGTATTGGAGCAGGCCAGCAGAGCCGCGTTCACTGTACCCGCCTTGCCGGCCAGAAGGCAGACAACTGGTGGCTCCGTCAGTGCCCTAAGGTACTCGGTCTCCAGTTCGTAGACGGCATCAAACGCGCCGACCGCGACAACGCTATTGACGTATACATCGGCGAAGAATACATGGACGTTCTCGCAGAAGGCAAGTGGCAGAACATCTTCAAGGTAAAGCCAGAGGTATTCACCCGCGAAGAAAAAGCCGCCTGGATCGCCCAGAACACAAACGTAGCCCTAGGCTCCGACGCCTTCTTCCCGTTCGGCGACAACATCGACCGCGCCAAGAAGTCCGGCGTAACAGTAATCGCCCAGCCAGGCGGTTCCGTAAGAGACGACCTGGTAATCCAGGCCGCCGACGCCTACAACATGGTTATGTGCTTCAACGGAATCCGTCTGTTCCATCACTAATCCACGTTGAAAGAAGGATTGCATAGAACAAACCCTGTTTGATATATGCATTCTTCTATTATAAAGAACATATTAAGGAATCAATGTGTAATCATGATCCCGTTTGAAAAACACTGTCTGCGGAGTGGGGAGCACCGTGAGGCTGCATCTGAGCTCTGCTCAGCTAGCAGCTTCATGGTGCGGACCACGGGAGCAGCCAGTGTTTTTCTATATGAATTCATATAGAAACCTATTGATTACATTTAAAATTTTCATTATTATTTAAGTCCCTATGTCAAAATAGGGTTTATTCTATGCAAATTCTTCCGGGGTGCTGACCGGAATATAAAATAGGAGAATAGGCGATGCCTACAATAAATCAATTAATCCGTCAGGGTCGTAAGTCTGTGGCTAACAGAACCAAGTCTCCCGCGCTTGAGTCTTGTCCTCAGAAACGTGGTGTTTGTACACGTGTAATGACTCAGACACCTAAGAAACCAAACTCAGCTCTTCGTAAGATTGCTCGTGTTCGTTTGTCAAATGGTATTGAAGTTACTGCATATATTCCAGGTATTGGACATAACCTGCAGGAACACTCAGTTGTTTTGGTACGCGGTGGTCGTGTAAAGGATCTTCCTGGTGTACGCTACCATATCATCCGCGGTGCAAAAGATACTCTTGGTGTAGAAGACCGCAAGCGCGGCCGTTCTAAGTACGGTGCCAAGAAGCCTAAGGCTTAATGGAGGAATAAGATGGGAAGACACAAGAAATCAATTGAACGCCCGCTTATGCCGGATGTTAAGTACAATTCAAAGGTTGTTTCAAAGCTCGTATGCCGCATGATGCTCGACGGTAAGAAAGAAACCTGTCAGAAGATCGTATACGAAGCAATGGATAATCTTAAGGCTAAGACAGAAAAGGATCCGCTTGAGGTAATGCTCAAGGCCATTGATAATGTAAAGCCTATGGTAGAAGTAAAGTCACGCCGTGTTGGTGGTGCTACTTACCAGGTTCCAATGGAAATCCGTGAATCACGCCGCGAAGCTTTGGCAATGCGCTGGATTATTGAAGCAGCAAGAAAGAGAAACGGTCATGGTATGGCTGATACACTTTCTGCAGAACTTCTGGATGCTTACAATAACACAGGTACTGCTTACAAGAAGCGCGAAGATGTACATAAGATGGCCGAAGCCAACAAGGCTTTTGCCCACTACCGCTGGTAGTTTTCACAAAGAGGCCCCTTTTTGGAGCCTCTTTTTTTTATGTCATTGCCGGGCTTGACCCGGCAATCTTTTTTTTCAAAAATCCCCTTTCACCTATTGAACAAACTTTCTATAAGTAGTATATTTTTAGAACTTGCCCTCTTTTAAATTTACAGAGGGTTATGGGTTCTTTGAGATTCAGACAGGTTTTGTTTGGTTCGCCTTCAAAATCTGGTATATCCGTAAAGATTACCGCAAATACGGTTTTCAGGATGTGCGACCCATAATCGGTTGGTTGCTGTCGTTGACAGTAACTATGACGGCTGGCTTTGGGTTTCTGAGGTCTTACCAAAAAGACCAAAACTCGTAAATACCAGACCAGTTGTCAGGTGTCGCGATAACGATAGGTGGTGCCGGGTTTAGATGTTTCCGAAAATATGGAGCATCAAAAAAGTTTATCTTATCCCTTATCCAGTCTTTCGTTATTCATCTATAAAAAAAATTGTGTCTGCGAATATTACGATTCCTTAGTACAAGGTGCGTAGATATTCTGGCTTAAAGTGCAGCACATAAAAATAAGTATGCCGGAAGTTAAAAGGAAAAATCCGGCAAGGAGAAAAACATGGCTAAGGAGAAGTTCGAACGAACTAAACCTCACATGAACGTTGGTACTATTGGTCACGTAGACCATGGTAAGACTACACTTTCAGCAGCTATCACTACATACTGTGGTAATAAGT
>JAFZYR010000128.1 GCA_017616165.1 Treponema sp. | reverse complement strand
GTTTACAATTCCCGAGACCGGCATAGTTTCGCCAACAGTCATTTACGACAACGGACAGTACTATGTAGTGCTCCAGAAATATGAACCGCAAAAGTATTCTATAAGTGTGAAAAAGCTTGTGGTTGGAAAAAAGCTTACAGGCCTTGAAGCTTATGCAAGCCTGGAATTTGGTCCCGAAGAAATTCCTTCATATTTTACAGGACTTGGAAACGGAAGCTTTGCCTTTGTAAAAAAAGCCGCGCTCGATTTTTCTGTATGCGTTGCCACATTGGATTGCCGCGAGGTCACACAATATGACTTACCGCTCAAGGGCATGCTGCTGCGTAATCTTTCGGCCGGAGTCTGCTTTGACGGCGGCAGTACAGGCACCCAAAGCCCTGCACTTTATTTTTCCTGGGCAACAAAGGAAACTCTGCCGCGCCTTGGTATTCTTAATCTGACCGACGGACAGTTTGAGCTTGCAACCAGCAATATTTCAGGCGGTATATATAATCCTGTTATGCTGCCGGACGGAGACTTTGCCTACATTGCACACTTTTACCGACAGAACAGACTTTTTACACTCAAGCCGGCTTCACAACAGCTGGAGCTTTTTGCCGTGGGCCCTGTGACAGACGCCACTGCTGACGAACTGTCTGACGAACTCGCCGAAGACCAGCCCGCTGCACAGTCCGACGAACAGCCCGCACCACTTGAACCGTTTGAGCTTCCCTACAAGCCGTTTAATCCTTTTGCCTATACCTTTAAGGGCTTTTTGCTTCCGGCTTCTTCAACTGCTTCCAATAATTTTATGAACTTTGGTTCAGCAAGCTCTTATTCGTGTCCGTGGGGCTTTACCTATGTTACTTCACTGCCATGGACCGCAGGTTTATTTACAGTTTCCGGCGGTTACGGTATAGACACAAAATCCGGTGTATTCAGCTTTGACTATCAGGGTGGAGCCGGCACCTCCATTTTTGGCTATGAGCTTGCATCGAGCGTAGAATTTGATAAGCTTGGCTTTAAGCAGGTGTGTGCAGACGCTTCGGTTTCTACCAGCTTTGATTTTGGTACACGCAGTGCAGTGCTGTTTTCTTTAAACGGCGGGGTAGATTACGGACGCGTTTCTTATACCGGCTCCGGCAACAAGGTAATAAACGATAATACCGATGTATATCTCAAAAATTATCAGTCCTTTGTGGCAACCTTTTCAAATGTAGTTTTGCGCGGCCCGGGCACCTATGAACGCGGAGGCTTTACCTTCTCTGCCGGCGTAGTTCACAGCGCTTCTTCCAAGCAAAAGCCGGAGTACCATTCAATTCTGGACATCTATGACCTTGTTATGGGCCTTGAAGTTCGTGTTCCGCACCTTATTCCTGTTCTTTGCAACGATAATTTTACCTATAATCTGCCGCTAAAGCTAAAGGCAAACCTGTTTCCTATGAGCGGAGGTGATTTTTCTGTCGCAGGCATGAGCGCCGAAGCCCTTCTTTTTGGTTATGACATTCAAAAAGCAGTTCCGGGGATTTCTGCCCTGTACATAAATGCCGCTACCATTACCCTCAAATATTCCGGCGGAACAGATTTTGCAGAAGCTTCCGATTACGATAAGGACTGGCACATTGCATACCTTGATAAGTATGTAAAACAGACCACGGACGGCACTCTTAAATACCGCGACTATGCAACAATAAAGCTTTGCCTTAGTTTTACCCCAAATATTGGCGGTTTTGCAGACTCTCAGTTTAGAAATAACCTTTATATATCCTATTCCTTTGGAAAAAAACAGAATCTTCCGCAAAATGTCTTAGATTTTGGTCTTGAAGCAAAGTTTTAACCGTTTCTATACAAGAATTCTTTGCTTTTATTCAATTTTTGTTATAAAATATATAATGCCCCAAAAATTGTGGGGTTTTTCGGCCTTTATGCCGATAATTGAAAAGATAAACTATCATTATTTTTTCAATAAAAGGAGTTCAAAAAAATGAAAAAAGTAAAAAGTTTATTTATTTTAGGCTTACTATGTTTTACAGCAGCGTTGTCTTTTGCCCACGGAAAGGGTGATATAGAAGAAATTGACGTAGACAACGTTAATAGCTGGAAAGAAAGTTTTGACTTAGAGGGAAAAACTCAAAAAAAGGCCGTTAAATACAACATTGTTATTACGGCAACCGACCTTGGTGGTAATGAACACGTTGAAGGTCCGTATAACCTCTATGTAGATCCGGAGTCGGATCGTCCTATCTGTGGTATTACAAACCCTTATACCAACATGCGCGTTGTAGGTAACCTTAACATTGTAGGTACCTGTGTCGACGATGACGGTGTTTCTAAGGTTGAACTCCTCCTTGATGAAGGCACCGAGCATGAGCAGCTTGTAATTGCCGAAGGTACAGAATTCTGGTCCTACTATCTTGATACAAACAACCTCGAAGAAGGTCCACATACAATCAAAGTAACCGGTTATGATATAAACGAAGAGCCGGTTGTAAGTAAACCAGTTACACTTACCTGGCAGCTTGACCGTAAACAGCCTCTTACTGCAGTAGAAAATGTAGGAATGGGTCAGCTTGTTTCGGGCAACGTAAACTTTAAAGGTACTGTAATTGATGGTAACGGAATTAAAGAGCTTTACTATTCTGTAGACAGCGGAAAGTTCTGGATTCCTGTAAAGCTTTCTAAGACAAAGCAGTTTGATACTGTAGAGTTCTCTCTTTCTATAGATACACGCAAGTTTGCAGACGGTCCTTCTGTATTGTGGTTCAAGGCTATTGATAATGCAACCAGCGAAGGTTCGTACGCTTTCCTCTATTATATAGATAATACTAAGCCGGATGTTCAGATTGTTTATCCGGGAGAAGAGCCTGTAAACGGTAAATTTACTATTGCTGGTTTTGCAAAGGATGATGTAGGTGTAACAGACCTTTCATGGAGCTTTGGAGACCAGAGCGGTGTATTCGAGCTCATTCCTGGTAACCCTTACTGGGCTGTTACCGTAGATACAATCGGGCTTAAGGATAAATCACGCAAGTTCTCTGTAAAGGCAATTGACCGTGCAAACAACATTGTAGAAGTAACAAAGAATATCCTGCTTAATCAGGAAGAAGATAAGCCATTTGCAACTATTGCAGAGCCTGCTCCTGGAGCAATTTATGCAGGCGATGACACACCTGTCTTTGTACGCGGTTTTGTTTCTGATGATGACAGCGTTAAGTCTGTTAAGATTCAGCTTGACGGCAACGAGCCTATAATTCAGGATACAAAGGGCTCTTATTACTACGAGCTTTGCAAGGCTATAGATTTGTCTGCCGGTAACCACAAGATTACAATTACCGGAATTGACGAAAACGATGTTGAAGGAAACCCTGTAACAGTTCAGATTGTTTCACGCGGTGCTGCTCCTGCATTTGAAAAGCCTGTTGTTACTGCAGGCAAGGAAGCAGAGGATTTTGTAAACGGCATGGAAATCCATCCGGAAGCAGGCAAAACCTTTAGCATAACCGCTACCTCTTCCTTGGGTATTAACACAGTTCATATAGAAGTAGAAGGTCAGGAGCCTCAGGATATTACCCTCAAGAGCGTTGGCTCTTACACAGCTTCTATTCCTGTAACACCTGGCTTTGCCAAGGGACTTGTTCCGGTAACTATTCAGGTTACAGATGCAATCGAAAGAACAACCGAATATAAGGCAATGTTCTATGTTACAAATACTGCTACCGTTAAAAATGACGACCCTATTGTAGTATTTGATGACAGCACAGTTGCCGAAGACGGTTCAATCATAAATAATTCAGAATTCCCGGCAACCGGTTACCTCATTGGTGGAAAGGCTGCCAAGGTAGAGCTGGTTCCTGCAACTCCATTTGCAACAGCCGAGCTCAACGGAAACCAGATTAAGCTCATTCCGGGCACAGCAATTGGTGGTTCACAGCCTGTAGTTGTACGTGTTACAACAGACAAGGGTAAGGTTGCAGAATCACGCCCACTCATCTTTAAGAATGATAACGTAACTCCAAACTTGTTTATCAATAATTATGATGACAGCAAGGCAATCCCTGGCCGCCAGACACTCATTACACTTACAGGTTCTGTAAAATGTGAGACTGGAGTAGGGGGATTAAAATACAGAATTCTTGGAGCAGAAGCTCTCATCGACAAAACCGGTGTTATTTCAAAGGTAACTCCACTTGCTGTTGATCAGGAATTTACTCCAATTCCAGTTGGCACAGACGGAAACTTTACTGTTGAAGTAAGCACATACACCTTTAATGACGGTATGTATGTAATAGAATTCATTGCAGAAAGTGCCGGTGGAAATCAGACAGCAAAGGCAGTAGCAATCAATACTCTGCCGGAAATTGAAGAAGTAAACGGTAAGCTTCCTGTTGCAAAGCCTGCAGTAATCACCTGGCTCGACGGCTTTGATGTTTATGCAGTAGCAACCTACCAGGGAGAAATGGACCGCAACTTCCAGGTATTCCCTCGTTCAGAAATGGAAGAAGGTGCAAATAACCTCATTACAGATATAGACGGAAAAACAAAATACACTGCCCAAAAGTCTCCAACTCTTGCTGCATACATTGCACAGGTGGACGGACAGGCTTATTACAGCGGTATGCCTGTAGTATTGCCATACGGCAGCTCAAAGGAACCAAAATATCTTACAGTTTATATTGATACAGGTGCCGCAGTTAATTCTGTAGCCTACGAAATTACAGGCGAAGAAGTTCCTGGCGGCGACCAGAAGCAGAACGGTACAGCCAAGCTTGCTAAGCCGGAAGGTACAAGATGGGTTGTAGACATCCCTCTTAATAATCTGCCTTCTCGCGTAAACAAGATTAACATAACAATTAAAGCCGGTGCCCTGCAGCAGACCTTAACAGGCTCTGTAACAGTAATCCGCGATACTTCAGAGGGTGTAACAGAAGATCAGGAAAAGATTTACGGTTATGCCGGAGTAGGTACAGTATTTGATACTCAGGATTCTAACTGGGTATTGTACGACGGTTCTAAATATGTATTCTATGCAAACCTTACAGGTCCTGTTAAGGCAGAGCTTGTAGGAAATCCTGACGGACTTGCAATAGAAACAGAAGGTAAATTCATTACACTTTATGCTACAAAGGACGGAACCTATAAGAATGTAGTTCTTAAGGTAACAGACCGCTTTGGCGATGCATACCAGATTCAGCCTATGAACTTCCTTGCAGACTCAGAGGCTCCGGAGCTGGTTGTACTTACACCAGAGCTTCACCAGTGGCTTGATGATAACCTTAATATTTCGGGAACAATTACAGACGCTCTTGGTGTACGCCGTGCAGAATACTCTCTTGATGGCGGCGAAACCTGGCGCGAAATCATGCTCAAGGGTGCTGCCAAGGGTCTTGGTGTAACCTTCAGCGAAAATGTAGACATTAAAACAATTGAAGACGGACTTATCCGCCTGGATGTACGTGCCTTTGACAATGCGGGCCATGTTGCACTTTTGAGCACAGCAGCCTTTAAGGATACAACTCCACCGGCAGTAACAGTAATCGAACCTCTTTCAATTGATATTGTAAACGGTGAAAACCTCATTGTATTCAAGGTAGACGACAACGGCTGGTTCAACAGCACCGAATACCTTATGATTGCAGGAGACAAAAAGAACGAAAAACGCAATACAATTCCTATTGAGCCTCTTGTAAACACAATTGTAGGTACCGAAGAACAGCCAATCGACGATATCATGCAGTTTATCTTTAAGGATGATGCAGGTAACGCAACTACAATCGAGGGCTGGGACTTTACAATCGATAACAAGTCGGACCTCCCGGTTGCAGAAATTCACGTTCCAAACGAGCTGCAGGTAATTACCCGCGACTTTACAATTTCGGGCGTTGTATACGATGATGATGGTCCTTCAACAATCTGGTACAAGATTGATAACAACGAATATGCTTCTCTGGGCGAGCCAGGAACAAGCTTCTCAATTGATGTACCAATTTCAACAATGACAGATAACGAGCACGTAATTTCTATTTACGCTGTTGACGTAAACGGAGTAAAGGGTGAAGTTGCAGAACGCACCTTCCGTATCTCTCTTGAAGAGCCAAAGGGTTCTGTAGAAGAGCCTACAATCGATACTTCTGTTCGCGATGTAATCACAATTTCGGGTGTTGCAAGCGATAAGAACGGCATCATGAAGGTTGAGCTTTCTCTTGATAACGGAAACAGCTACAACGATGCAGTTGGAACAGAAAAGTGGGAATACAAGGTAGATACACGCGCTATCCCTGGTGGTACTCAGGTAGTCTTCCTGCGTATTACAGATAATTACGGAATCAGAGGCTTGTACTCAAGCTTGATCAACATCGATAACGAGGCTCCGGATATTTCTCTTGACCTGCCTCTTGATGATTCAACCTCTACAGGACAGCTCTTCTTCTCTGGTTACGCATTTGATAACGTAGAGATTTCTGATCTTTACATTACAATCCGCAACATGGAAAAGACATCTGATGCAATCAAGCGCAAGATTCCAATCAATAATATCATTGGTGAAATTATGGATATTACCGACCTTCCAAACGGCTTCTACAACGTAGAGCTTTCCGGAGAAGATATGGCCGGTAACCGCACTAACGTAAGCCGTAACATTCACCTTGATAAGTCTAAGCCGCCTGCAGTAGTAGACGTTCTTTATCCGTTGAACGGAGAACACAAGAACGGACGCTTTAACATCTATGGTCAGGCAGTTTCTAACGTAACAGAATCAATTGCTTCTCTGCGCCTTTATGTAGACGGCAAGTTTGTTAAGGAAACAACACTCTCTGATTCAGGCTTCTTCAAGTTCGAAATTACTCCGGCTTCCGAAGTAAATACAGGTGACCTTGACGAAGACGGAAACCCTATCCGTACAATCATTACAGATATGACAGACGGTGTTCATACATACCACGTAGACGCCCTGCTGGATGACGGAAGACAGGTTTCTTCTATTGACCAGACAATTACCTACAGCTCGGTAGGTCCATGGATTACACTCGACAACTTTGTATACGGTGACTTTGCCATGAACCGTCCATACCTCAAGGGAACTGCAGGCTATAGCCGCGACCCAGAGGAGGTAATTGCTGCCAAGGCTAAGGACGCAACAAAAGAATTTAAGGATGCTGTAGCTGCCAAGGCTGTTGCCAAGGTAGAGCTCAGCTTTGATAACGGTAAGACCTTCGAAGAGCTTTCTACTAACGAAAAGTGGCTCTACCGTGTAGAAAATTCAGACTGGACAGAAGGCTATCACTTCCTGCTTATCCGCGCCACAATGAAGAACGGCGAGGTTGCAATTGAACGTACAATCGTTCAGATTGATAACACCGCTCCAACTGTACGCCTTATTGCTCCAGGAAACGGCGGCCGCTACAACCAGATGCTCGAGGCTTCGGGACTTTCTAAGGACGAGGTAGGTCTTGAAAAGGTAACTATTGCCCTTCGTAAGGGTGACAAATCTTCTTACGAGGTTCCTTCATTCATCCAGGGACTTTACGTAGACTTCCACTTCTGGGGTGCTTCTCTGTTCGAAGTAGGTGCAGGTCTTACCTTCTTTGATGACAACGTTAAGCTGCAGTTTGTATTCGGACAGTATACACAGGAACAGCGTGATGCAGTAAGCAACCTGTTGCAAAAGCCTATGACACCGCTGCGTTATGGTGGAAACATCTTTGGTGGTAAGCTGCTTGCCAACATTTCTACAATACCGTTCAGCTTCTTCTTTGGTCACGACTTTGACTGGCTGTCTGCAAGCGTTGCGGTAGGTGCTCAGTTCAACTACTTCAGTGAAACAAACTCTGGTAAGGGACAAATCCTTTCTGCCGTATTGGGTCAGCTGGAATTCCCTCGAGTTCACATAAACGAAGTAAAAATGTTCAGTACATTCTCAATGTACTATGAGTATTCTATGTGGTTCATCCCGTCGGACGTTGCCGGTGATGATATCAAGAAATTAATTCATCAAGGCTCAATTGGTCTTCGTGTGAATATATTCTAATGCTTAGGAATGTGTAGAACTGAGGTGTTTATGATTTTCAAAAAAAGACTCAAGACATTCTTAATGGCACTTCTCTTCTTTGCAGCTGCAGGTTCTGCATTTGCAGTAGAAGAGTACGTAAGCGCTGTTTACAAGGAAATAGATATAATTTTTGTGCAGAAAGCAGATAAAGACCTTGAAAATATTCTGCGCCAGAATGTAGACGACAAGTACTACTATCTGATGGAAAATTATACCAAGAAAAAGGTTCGCCGCCTTATTATTGACAATGAATATGAATTTGCCATGACTGCAATTTATATCATCATCGATAACAATATTGACGGTGACTTTGAAGACGAGGATGCAGTAGACCTTTATGCAGCCATTGCCGAAGCCTACGAAATCCAAAGGCAGTACGAAGAAGATCAACAGAAGAAGGCTCTGGCCGAAGCTGCCAAGAAGGAAGAAGAAAAAGAAAAAATCCGTACTTCTGTCGAAAAGGATTATAACGTTACTACCACCGCAGAAGGAAAAACAGTTTATCTTTCCAGCAAGGATGAGCGCTCACAAAATTACAGATGGAACGCCAACTTTGGTATGATTGACTTTGGTGTAACAACCGCAAAGGGCCTTACAAAGCCACTTATGGACGAAGGTATTTCTCTTGATGTTACCTATGAATACACAATACCAAAGGCAATTGTAATTGGTGGAGATCTGTTCTTTGACTTTAAGTTTATGGCCTTTAATAACGGACCAATGAACTTCAATTTTGAAATTGCACCAAAGGTTGCTTTCCCTAATCTTTCTCAGCATATATTCCTGAGACTCGGCTTTAGCGACCTTGGTATCTTAAAGAGCAGGGACGAAAGTGTTCTTGCAAGAAATAAAGAGCTTGCCCAGAATCAGGATGCACTCTACGGAAACGTAGTATCTCCTCTTGTGGGTATTCAATTCAGCAATGTAAAGCTTGGAAATGTTGCACTTAATTTTGATGCAAATTACCTGCTTTCGGGACTTATTTCCGGAGACTATCAGGCAATGAGCTTCAGGGGCAACCTTTCTATGCCATTTGCAGAGCTTGAAAAGGTTAAGCTTGTATTCAATTTTGGTGCAAGAGATACACTTCTCATAATGAAGAGTGGCGGAGTAGAGAATCATCTTAGCGCAATCTTAGGATTTGGAGTTGAAAATGTTATTAGGTAGATATAAAAAATTCTTATTGATTTTAAGCATGGTTTTATTCTCGGCATCTGTCTTTGCAGTAGATACTTCTGCACTTGTAAAAAAGCAGCTTACTGCCGCAGAAGACGCAATGGACGAAGATGATGTAGAGACCGCCTACAAAAAGGTAAACGGTGCTCTTCAGATGATAAATGAAGAAACAACTCCTTCGTTAAAGTCGGCTGTTGTTTCCGAAGCAAAGCTCATTTACCAGCAGAAGCTCGAACGCATTCTTGCAGATTATGACGGTGCAGCCCTTAGCGACGTTAAGGTTATGCTTGAAAAATATCCGGACGTAAAGAATACAAAAATCGAAAAGCTTCTTGGTCAGATAGATGAGGAGCAGAAAATTGCTGCCGAAAATCAGCGTAAGGCAGAGCTTGCCGCAAGTGAAGAAGCAGCACAGCGCCGCCACAACGAAGAGCAGCAGTCTATTAAACAACAGACTCAGGCTCTTGAAAAGCAGAACGAAGCAATTTCAAAGCAGAATGCCGCAATGGAAAAGCAGGCAGAAACTCAGGCCGAGCTTGCAGAGTCAATGAAATCACAGGCCGAAGAGCTTGCTAAATCAAACGAAAATTCAGAAAAGAACCTTAAGGCTATTCAGGAAGGCTTTGCCGGCATGCAGGATTCTATGTCGGATCAGGCCGAAGCCTTAAAGGAATCCTCTAAAAATCAGGCTAAGTCTACCAAGATAATGGTATTTGCCATTATTGGTATTGCACTGCTTATCCTTATAATCGTTCTTGTTGTAATTGTAATTGCACGCCGCAACATGAAGCTGCAGGAGCAGAGACAGGAACAGTACATGCAGGCCTTCCGCCTTATTGCAGAAAATACAGGCAATACAAACCGCATTATGCTTGGTGGTGCAACAGACCTTTACGGACAGGGTGCTCCTTTGAGACTTGCAGGAAGCTCTACCTGGGCACCGGCTCAGGCTTTGCCGGATGTAACCTTTACTCCGGAGGACGAGGAAGAGCTCAAGCAGCTGGCTGTTAAGTGCGAAGAAATTGGTACAAAGATTGACCAGGTTACAAACCGCAAGAACAATTCAAAGAACGTAAGCGAGCTGGTTTACAAGCTTTCTATGCAGCTGGGCCTTTCTCAGGGCAATTCAATGCTCAATTTCTGTGCCGCAATGATTTACGACGCAGGCTTCCTTGGTGTAGACCCTGAGCTTTGGAGTGCAGACACTCTTACCGACGAGCAGAAGGAAGAAATGCACAACCACGTTAATATTGCCGAAAAATATCTGGACTTTGTTCCAAAGAAGTACTGGGAAGTATTTGATGATGCTTCTAAAAAGCACCACGAAAATATGGACGGTTCAGGCTATCCAAACGGCTTAAAGGGCGACGAAATTCCGCAGATTGCACGTCTTATCCGTGTAGCAGAAACTTATGTTGCCATGTCAAGTCGCCGAAACTACCGCCAGGCAATGGACAAGGAAACCGCAATCGAAAAGCTCCGCGAGCAGCCGGACTTCTACGACACAGCAGTTGTAGATGTGCTTGATCAGATTGTGTAACTTTTTAGTCAAATTCTGCCGATAATGAGAGTATGAAAAATACTCTCATTAAAATAATGTTTGTTTTGTGCATGCCTTTTTGTATGCTGTATGCACAAAACACAAAGCCTTTATATCAATTACCCGGAAAAACACCTGCCTCAACAGATTATCAGGTAGAAAACGATGTGTTTCTTGTAGGCTCAGATTCCGGTCTTTACAAAGTAACCTCTACAAATAATGTAATTCCTCTTTGGACTGGTGGTCGTGTAGACCAGATTGTACGTGTTTCTCTGCCGGAATTTATCGGCAACGCCATTGCAGGCACCAAGGACGCCTGGTTTTTCCGCACTCAGAAGGGAATTTTTTATTCAGAAGACTTAAAAACCTTTACCGAAAAGGATAACGGACTTGCCTTTCTTACAGTAAAAAAATACGACGGCAAAAAGGCAACCCTGGTTCAGCAGATTCAGGAGCTCAAGGACTTTTGCGTAAACCCAATAAACAATATGGAAATGGTAACTGCCACAAAGGATGCCGTTTATTATTCTGCCGATGCCGGAGAAACCTGGACCTCGCTTGGTTCAATGAGTAAGACAACTCCGGGCGTAAAGGCTGTAGCAGTTGCAACCATAGAAGGGGAGTCTGTAGTATTCATGTCGCATCCGATTTTCGGACTTTCCTATATTTACCCGCAGAAAAAAAATGCAATGTGGAACGATGTGGAAGACGGCTTTGAAAAAATGCAGTCGCTTACTTCTCCGGACGAAATTGCAGACATCCTTCCTGTTGTGCGTACAAACGCAGACGGAACTAAGTTTACCGAGATTTTCCTTTCGCAGTCTTATATGCCTTGCATTTACAAATTTGACTGGGAAAACAAAAAGGGGGTGCTTTTGTATAAGGGCACCGAGCCTGTAGATTCCTTTGACGGCCTTACAACAATTAATGATGTGCTGGTTTATACACATCTGGAAGGAATTGGTGCTTTGGATATGGAAACCTACAAAAGTCCAGGCACCCCAACTCAGTTTGCAGACTGGAACAAGGCCTTTGCAGCCGTTCCAGGAATGATTAATTCAGCCTGGGTTCCTCAGTCACGCAGCGGTTTTTCAAAGGGAATCCTTCTTAATGAGCTTTGGCTTTTGTATCCGGGAACAATTAATTCTCCTTATGCCGAAAAAGCAAACGGCAAAAAAGCAATTTATGCTTCGGCATATCAGTGCCGTAATCAGGAGGGTATAAACAAGTTCAAAAAGGCAATCAAGGACCGCAATATGAACGCAGTCGTAATAGATATGAAGGATGATTACGGCTTTTTGCGCTACCAGACCAAGGACCCGCTTGTAATGGAAAAGGGTACAGTTTCTACCTACGCAGTAAACCTTGAACACTTTATAGAAGAATTCAAAAAAGAAAATATTTATCTTATTGCGCGTATTGTTACCTTTAAGGATCGCTCGCTCACAAAATACGGCAACGGCAAGTACGCAGTGTGGGATTCAAAATACAACAGAGCCTGGACAGGAATTAAGGATTACGAATCAATCACCGACGACGAAGGAAACGTAACCGGAACCGAAACAGTTTACTATGACGAAAACTGGGTAGACCCATATTCCGAAGAGGTTTGGGAATATAATATAGCCATTGCCAAGGAGCTCATTGCCCGCGGCTTTGATGAAATTCAGTTTGACTATATCCGCTTCCCAACCGACGGACTTAATTTGAATAACGCAAAATACCGCTGGCAGGACAAGGGAATGGACAAGGAAAGTGCCCTCATTTCCTTCCTGTCTTATGCCCGCGAAAATATTGACGCACCAATTGGTATAGATATTTATGGTGCAAACGGCTGGTACCGCAGTGGTACAAGAACCGGTCAGGATTCAGAGATGCTTGCAGAATATGTAGACGTAATTGGTCCTATGTTCTATCCAAGCCACTTTGAACAGACCTTCTTAAACTATGCTCCTTATGCAGACCGAACCTACCGCATTTACTATTACGGCTCGTTCCGTAATACAATCATGGCGCGTAACCGTGCGCTCATAAGGCCGTGGGTTCAGTCGTTCTATATAGGTGTTAGCTACGACAAAAAGTATTATGACGAAGACTATATTCGTAAGGAATTCTTTGGTGTGCGCGACTCAATTAACCGAGGCTACATGTGCTGGAACAACTCCGGCGAATACGGCGTAACCCCGCGCGATGTTACCGACACCGAAGCCTTTACCGGTACTGCGCCAGAGTCGTCGTGGGAATTCAAAAAGCCGGCTATAGGTACAACCATGAAGCCGCTGTCGTCCGACGATGTAGATTTGTCGGTCCTGGACAGCATTCTAAACCTGTATACCGACGATAATGACGATGCCTATTATTCTCCGTTATTGCAAAACACTAATGTAAAACGGTATCATAACTAGGTATGGCACTTAATCAGTACACACCTGAAGAACCAATTTCGTCAATTGCAACCGCACTCGCACCTGCAGCCTTAGGAATTGTCCGCGTTTCGGGCAAAGGCTGCATCGAGCTTGTAAGCAAAGTTTTTTCAAGACCGCGTGCCTTGTTAGAGGCCCCCGGCAACACAATCGTATATGGCTGGATTACGTCATTGCGAGCCGAAGGCGAAGCAATCCATGCTCAAAAAATCGACGAAGTAATGTGTGCAGTATACCGCGCACCTAAATCCTACACCGGCGAAGACATGGTAGAAATATTCTGCCACGGCGGTCCTGCTGTTGTTACTGCAATTCAAAACCTTATGCTGCGTTCGGGCTTCCGCCAGGCCAACAGGGGCGAGTACACCTTCCGTGCCTACATCAACGGCAAAACAGACCTTACCAAAGCCGAAGCCGTCCGCGAAATCATAGACAGTCACACCGACGATTCTCGCAGTCACGCCGCCGGCCGCCTTGCCGGTGCCCTTTACCAGGAAATTGATTCAATCAAAAAGCTCATTGTAGACACCCTTGCCGCAATCGAAGTAGAAATAGAATACCCGGAAGACGAAGAAACCATTGCCGACACCTTTGATAAAGCGGACCTGGAACAGGCAGAGCACAGGCTTTCAGAGCTTGTTGCATCCTGGAAGGGCGAAAAGCTGTACCAGGACGGAGCCCGTGTAGTTTTAGCCGGACGTACAAATGCAGGGAAGTCTTCACTGTTTAATGCAATCTTAAAGGAAGAGCGCGCCATAGTAAGCGACATAGAAGGCACCACCCGCGACTGGTTGGAAAGCTGGGCCGGAATTAACGGAATCCCTGTGCGGTTGTTTGACACCGCCGGCCTTCGCGACACCCAGGACGTAATAGAAGCCAAAGGCGTAGAAATAAGCCGCAGCCTGGTCCACGAAGCCGACGTAGTTTTGTATTTAATAGACTCCGCCACCGGCATGAATGAAGAAGACAAAGAGTTTATCCAAAGCTGCAAGGCCCCGCTTATTGTTGTATGGAATAAGTGCGACATGCCTTCCACTGTGGTCCCTGAGGCTCTCGAAGGGCCACTCATCCAATCCCATATCTCCGCCAAAACCGGCACCGGCCTATCAGATCTTTTCAATCAGATTGAAGCTTTGTTAACCCAAGGCCTCTCCACCGACCGCCAGCAAGCCGGCTTAGGCTCTGCCCGCCAAAAGGACGCTGTTGCCGAAGCCTTGGAATGCACAAGACACGCCCTTGCCACAGCCCAGGACAACTATTCACTGGACGCAGTAGTCCAGGACCTCGAAGATGCCCTCGACGCCCTTTCAGAAGTAACAGGCGCCATCACCCCGGACGACATCCTCGGTTCAATTTTTGCTAATTTCTGTGTAGGAAAATAATCACAGCACATTCCGGTTCAATCTGCAGCTTTACTTCATCCTTTTTTTTTCAGGAAAATCCCGCTGTTGCAAAAGTTCCATTTAGTCGTAGTGCCATCAATAAAGTTCTGCCTAGGCTCTTCTTTTCCGCGCCCCGGGTCCAGCGTATACAAGGTGCCATCCTTCCAGTAAGTAAGAACATAATGAAGCGGATTATGCATAGGAGATGCCAGATCTACACTAGCACGCGGAACAACAATTTCAATTACATATTCATCCTTAGCAAGCGCAGTACCAATGTCACTTATGTCTTCAAACTGCGAGCTATCTGCCCCCACATAATCAAAAAGCATTTTCATAAGCTGTTCCCCGGGAGTCTGAGGATTCGAAAGATTCATTTTAAAAGAAACGGCCCCCGCATACTGAACACTTTCCCTGATTATTT
>JAFZYR010000127.1 GCA_017616165.1 Treponema sp. | reverse complement strand
TCCTGTAAAAGATTTTTCCTGGACAGGCCTTGGTTTATTCATAGGCGGACAGGACATTCTGGTTTCTCAAGGCTGGGGCGAAAATGCTCAGTGCATGCTCAAAATGAACTATCGCACCAAAGAAATCTCAATAGTTATGACTAACCGCAACCCAGGCCTAGATCAAACAGAATCTGGAATTGAATGGCTTGTAAATCAGCGGATGCAGACAGAATGAAAGATATGATAGAAAATCTACCGGTAAAAATTCAGTCTCTCGTTTCAGGCAAAAAGTACACTTGTGATGATATGGGAAAGTCACAGGCAAAGGTTTTGATGTTTGATGACTGTGTTCTTAAGATTGAAAAGGCCTCTGCAAAAAATGATGAAACTGTTTCGATGATGCGCTGGCTTGAAGGAAAACTCCCGGTGCCAAAGGTTATTGCTTTCGAAAAGGATGATGAAAATCAGTATCTTCTTATGAGCAGAGTAACAGGAAAAATGAGCTGTGATGATTACTACATGTCGCGACCAAAGGAGCTTTGCGAACTTCTCGCCCAGGCGCTCAAGCTTTTGTGGAGTGTGGATATTTCTGATTGCCCCCGTAAAATCACGCTTGATGACGAGCTTGCAGAAGCAAGGTATCGTGTAGAAAATAATCTGATTGATGTGGATGATGCCGAGCCTGAAACTTACGGACCGGACGGTTTTGAAAATCCTAAGGCGCTGCTTGAATGGCTTGAAAACAACAGACCGGAACGCGAACTTGTTTTGTCGCACGGAGACTTCTGTTTGCCGAATGTTTTTATAGACAACGGAAAACTCAGCGGGCTAATTGATTTGGGAGACACAGCCGTAAACGACAAATGGTTGGACATAGCACTCTGCTACCGAAGTCTTAAACACAATGCAGACGGTACCTGGGGCAAAAAGATTTATGAGGGCTTTAATCCTGAATTACTTTTTGAAGCTCTTGGTATTGAGCCTGATTGGGAGAAAATCAGGTATTATATTCTGCTGGACGAGTTATTTTGATTGACAATCCAAAAATTGACGGTAGTTATACTTTGAGTTTTCCCCACAAAAATGGGAGTAGTCGTTATTTTGTGGGGAAATTTCTCTTGGTAAAGGGTAAGTTGTTTGAGAAATTCCCCACAAAATCGTAAGTGCTAAGTGTTTTGTGGGGAAAACGTACTTAATAAAGAGTAAACTACCTGAAAGATTCCCCACATAATCGTGAGTACTCAACATTTTGTGGGGAAAGTTTATTTGCCAAAGGGTATATTGCTTGGAAAATTCCCCACAAAAATTGGACTACTCGTTGTTTTGTGGGGAAAATCAACTTATTCCCAACCAAATGTGGCTGGTGGCTTGTTTGTGGCGTCAAAATATAACGCGTCTACAAATGGTAACGCTGCTATTTTGTGAACTATTGTCTGCAAAAGCTCCTCGTCCAGCATGGCAAAACGTGCTGTCATTACATCCTCAGAAACTACAGGGCGCAGAACAAAGGTTGAATGATCCGGCGCACTTGCATAAGGCAGGATGATTGTAAGGTGCTGGAAGATTTTGTCGTACCAGCCCGATTTAGGTTGACGACCCTCCAAAAATTGACGGTAGTTATACTAATCCCTATTCTATTTCCCCTACCTTTATTGCTGTAAGAATACTTGTATGATCTTTTGAATTAGTCTTGAAGAAGACGAAAAGATCTCCGTAGCTGGCGTTTAATTCTTTACCGCAGCTTATTACGGATTTATCTATGCCGATAAGTTCGCCGGTTGTTGCATTATAGACTCTAAGGTCATCCCAGGTTACTACAAAACACTGCCCATTAACTATATGAGGTTTTGTATCCAGCGAACCAGAATCTTCCGGCATATCTCCCCAGATTAATTCTCTCGTATTTGCATCTATACACTGAATATTTTGAATATGAGACTTATCTACACCAAGAAATGAAGCAGCTCTACCTCCGGCAATATTTGTAAAATATAATTTATCATTCCAATAAGTAATTCCTCGTGAATAAATACTTCCTGAAATTCCAATATTATCAACGCAGTAATCTGGAGGATCTAAGAATTCCCAGATTGTTTCGCCTGTTTCTAAATCATAACAGCCCTGTCCCTGTTCTACTATGTATAATCTGTTTCCAGCTATACACATATTGTCCCAGCCTTCTCCAATAATTTTGTTTGAAATTTTATGCCATTTTTCGGAGTTTGTTTTTGTGTCAAAGGCACCAATTATACAATAACCATCAGTTTCCCATTGATCACGTGTTACAAAATATATTACTCCATCTTTTTCTACCGGATACATAAATATATGTTGACGATTTATATTATTTACCCAAACCATTTGTGGCTCAATATACTGCGGCTCATAAGCAGGTTTTGAAAAGTCAAGCTTTGACATATCAATTTTTACAATTCCCTGAGGTTTAGGATTTATAATATTTCCTTCACTATCCTTTTCATCATCTATACTGCTTGTCCAATACAAACCGTTATCTATAAAAAGCCAATGCCAGGTATTTCTTCCGTATAAATCCCATTGTTTACTTTGATATTCTTCATAGAAAACCATAGAAGCCAGAACTTCTCCATTTTCATCATCAAGAATATATGTTACAGAATTTTCGCCACCAATAATTATACAATTCTTGCCTTTTATCTGTGCTTTTAACGGCTCTGATGTTGCAATTCCTGTAAATACAGGGCTTGACCATTTTTTTTGTCCGCTTGTTAAATCCACTTTGGAAAAAAAGAAATCTACGTCTGGTTCTGTCTGATATTCAACAATATAATAAAACCGATCATATTGTTTTGTATACCATGAATCATAAAATGATTTTGTTTCTAATTCCCAGACTACATCAGGTGTATATATTTTTTCTTCATTTATTTCTTTCCCGTTTGATTTTTTCTTTTTTGAATTTTCACCCATAGAACAGGATGATAATAATAAAACTGTTAAAATCAAAAAGCTTACTTTAATTCTTTTCATAATTGTTTTATTTCCGTAAATTTTAATTAATTGGCATAACTTGTTTTATCATTTGTTTTGTTGCAAGTTCGCCTTTTAGAACCGTCATGAGCATGTAGACACCTTGTTCGGTGAAGGCATATGGTGTATAGCGAGTACCGCCCCAACTCCATTTGCACTATAGCACACAATCCAAAGATTTTGTACTATGGGAATGAGGAAAAAAATGAAAATAAGGAAATATAAATATGATTTTTAATATACAGGACAGACAAGAGACTTTTGATTTTATTCTTTCTATTGCAAAAGCGTGTGAAAAAATTGTTGCGCTGGTGCAGGTTGGTTCCGGGGCTGTGGGATTTACGGATGA
>JAFZYR010000126.1 GCA_017616165.1 Treponema sp. | reverse complement strand
CTTGTTCCTGGAATCGGCGAGCTTATCGGTGGTTCTGAACGCGAAGAAGATTACGACAAGCTGCTTGCAGAAATCAACCGCAGAGGAATGGACGAGTCTATTTACGACTGGTACCTCGACCTCCGCAAGTTTGGTACAGTTCCTCATTCAGGCTTTGGTCTTGGATTCGAACGCCTTATGCGCTACGTAACAGGTATGGAAAACATCCGCGATGTAATCCCTTACCCACGTGCTCCAAAATTAGCTGATTTTTAATGAAGAACAAAACGCCAAAGATTAACATCAAGCTTAAGCGTTCTCAAAGGCTCACAAAGCTGGGGCAGATAGTTTACCTTACCTGCTCCAACTTTCAGGCAAATAATCTTTGGGAAAGCGCTTCTTCCTGTTCCTTTGGTTTTGTTTTTTCTTTTGTACCAATTGTTCTGATTATTCTTACAATCCTCGTAGGAATAATCAGAGTGTCTCCCGGCATATTGGATTACGTAAATGCCTTTGCCGGGGAGATTGAATCTATTGTAGACATCAAGCCGTTTTTAAATAACATCATCAACAAACGCAATTTTCATTTTGTAGATATCTTCCTTGCCTTCTGGATTATCTGGATGGCACGCAAGCTTTTTCAGTCAATTGTTCAGGCAATGTACAAGATTTTCAATTCCATTAAAAAACGCCGCGGCATCTTAAACCAGGCAATAATGTTTGTTTCGGAATTCATTCTTATTATAATCATTGCCACAGTAATCATAATTACCTTTTCTTTTAACCGCCTGGTTTCGTTCGACTTTTTTGAACCGCTCCAGGATTTTTTGCCTTCGATTGTAAATCAAAGCTCGCACACCATCGTTACCATAGCAATGTACTTTATGATTTTTATCTGCACGCTTTTTGCCTACAGATTTATTTCGGGAACACATCCGCGGCTTTGGCTTTGCTTTATCTATTCATTTTTGGACACAATCTGTTTTTATTTTATTTCTCTGTGGGTTTCCACATTCTTAAATCTTTCAAACTACAACATCGTTTATGGAGCAATCAGTACAATTATCATTCTGATGATGAAGGTTTATTTCTTCTTTGTATTCTTCCTGTTCTTTGCCCAGATGATTTATGTGACCCAAAACTTTGACCTGCTCTTAAAATGTGAGGTTTATCTTTTGCCGGACAGCGAGCGCCGTGGCTGGATAGTTCAGCTCCGCCGCATGCTTTTTATAAATCCTGCTGCCCTCAAAACCACAACCAACGCCCGAATGTTCAAGCAGGGAGAAGTAATCTTCAATTCCGACGACAAGGCCGACTCCGTTTACTATATAAGAACCGGCACCATCACCGAACAGTTTGAAAACGGCGAAAGTCAGACCTTTGAAAAGGGGTCTTTTGTCGGCGACACCCTGTGCCTTCTGGATGAACGCTTCCGTGGCACAGGCGTTGCAACCACAGACTGTAAACTTATTATTTTTTCTGCAGAAGAATTTAAAGAGTTAATGAAAAAGTCGCCTAAGGCTGCATCAAAGGCTCTGTCTAAGCTTGCTGAGATTTAGAACCCGAATCCTGTTCGAGTAATTTGTATAAAAGTTTATAAAGAGCTTTAGTTTCTTCTTCTGTAAGCCCTTCGCCACAATTTGATTTTGCAGCAACAAGTGCCAGAGGAATATCCTTACATTTTTCTTTAAGCTCATCACCTTTTTTAGTGATGGTAATATTTGTAACTCGTTCATCTTCTTTTGAACGCTTGCGTGTTACATAACCGTCTTTTTCAAGATGTTTTAAAAGTGGTGTTAGTGTACCAGCATCAAGGTGAAGAATGCTTCCAAGCTGGCCGGCAGTAACACTTTGTTTTTCCCAAAGCACCATAAATACAATGTACTGGGTATAAGTAAGTCCAAGCGGCTTTAGATAAGGTGTATACTCCGCAACAATTTTTCGCGCACACGCATAAAGAGGAAAACATATCTGATTCTGAAGCAAAAGCTGTTCATATTGCTGAGCCATATACACTCCTTATCTCAATAATATTCAAACTACAAAAGGCTTGCAACACAAGCAGCTAAATCTGCCATTTTTGCTGTTGGTTCAAAACGAGCCACTACATTACCCTTTCGGTCAATTACAAACTTTGTAAAGTTCCATTTGATGTCCGGATTATTCTTGTAGTCCTTATCAATTCCTTTAAGCAAAGCACTCATTGCAAGCGCAGTCGGTCCTTTACCAAAGCCTTCGAACCCTTTCTGATCCTTAAGGAAGCGGAACAGGGGCAGCTCGTTGGGACCATTAACATCAGACTTTTTCATCTGAGGGAACTGTGTTTTATATTTGAGAGTACAAAATTCATGGATTTCTTCATCAGTTCCAGGAGTCTGCCCGGCAAACTGATTACAAGGAATATCTACAACTTCAAAGCCCTGCTCATGATATTTTTCATACATTTCTTCAATATCCTTGTAATGAGGAGTAAAACCACAGCCTGTTGCAGTGTTTACAACAAGTACAACCTTGCCTTCAAAGTCCTTCATTGAAACTTCTTCACCCTTAGGGTTCTGAACCTTGTAATCATAAAATCCCATAATGTTACCTCAATTGGTTTATATTTGACTAGATTTTATTTTATCAAAGATATTTTGTCAATTAAAAAGGTGTTATTTTTCCAAGAGATATTGCAGATTAGATGGCTTTAGCGTTCGGAACGGGAAAATGCTTACTAAAACAATGAATTTGGTTATTTGGTGGGAAAATTCTATGTGAATGGGGATTTTTGAGCTTGAAAATTCCCCACTAAAACGCTGATTCAGTCTGTTTAGTGGGGAATTTTCCTGCGTTAGCGCTGTGAAGGGCGCCCAAACACTAAATGGTAACAAATGCGATATTTTCAACTATTTGCTTGATTATACCTTTGTTTTAAAGTATAGTGTAATCTCTATGACTGAAAATATTAATGAACAGACAGAAGATCAGATTGTTGAAACTCAAGAAAACGATGAAACCGGCGGCGAGACTTTAGATGCTGCTGTAACCGAAGACGGCACTTTTGAAAATGAAGACGTTGCCGAATCTGATGACATTTCTTTTGAAGATTTAGGACTTGATGAATATGCGCTTAAGGCGGTTGCTAAAAAGGGGTTTGTGACTCCATCTCCTATTCAGGTGCTGGCAATTCCTCGCCTTTTGAATGGGGACGCTAATCTTATTGCACGTGCGCGAACCGGTACCGGTAAAACTGCGGCTTTTGGGCTGCCTATTATTCAAAATATTCATGATAAATCGGACCATGTGGAGGCGCTTATTCTTGAGCCTACGCGTGAGCTTGCAATGCAGACCTGCGAGGAAATGAAATCCTTTACTGGCAACAAATATCCGCGTACTACTGTGCTTTATGGTGGTGCTTCTTATGCGGCTCAGATCCGTGAGCTTAAGGCCGGCTGCGAAATTGTTGTTGGAACTCCTGGCCGTATTAAGGACCATCTTGAACGCAAAACTCTTGACCTTAGCAAGATTAAATATTTTATTCTTGATGAAGGCGATGAAATGCTGGACATGGGCTTTATTGATGATATCCGCGAGATTTTCCAGAAGTCTAATATTGATGCGCGCATTCTTTTGTTCAGTGCTACTATGCCGGCTCCTATTCTTAAAATTGCTGCCGATTTTATGGGCGAGTACGACATTATCGAAGAGGAAAATGTTGTTGACGAAGCCCTGCTCATTGACCAGAAATACTGGTTTGTAAAAGAAAGTGAAAAGACCGAGGCCCTTGTGCGCCTGATTGATTCTTCACCTGATTTTTATGGGCTTGTTTTTACTATGACAAAAATGGATGCCGACCGTGTTACCCGCGAGCTTGATATGCGTGGTTATGAAGCGGCTGCCCTCCATGGTGATATTATGCAGAACCAGCGTGAAAAGGTTCTGGAGAGATTCCGCCTTAAGAAGACACGCATTCTTGTTGCAACAGACGTTGCTGCCCGCGGTATTGATATCAGCGGCTTGAGTCACGTTGTAAACTACTCTCTTCCTTTTGATACTGCAACTTATGTTCACCGCATTGGTCGTACCGGTCGCGCTGGAACTACAGGTATTGCAGTTACTTTTGTGCGCCCTGAAGAACGCCGCAAGCTTGGATATTTTATTAAGAATGCTGAGCGTGCCACAAAGAAGAAGCTGGCGGAAGAGAAAGTGCCAAGTGTAAATGAAGTGCTTACACTTAAAGAAACTCGCGTGATGGCGGAGCTTAAGGAGAGGTTGTTTGAAAAGGTGGATTGCCGCGCTGCGCTTGCAATGACGGAGGTGGTTGAGCCTGTCGAAACCACCGCAACACTTCGCCCTACCTCGGAAAAGTTCACTGTCCTTGCTGCAGAAATCTGTAAGGACCAGGACCCGCAGGCTGTGGTGGCTTCTCTTCTTTCTATTATGTATGGCGAAAAGCTTAGTCCTAAGCACTACGGAAAAATAAGCACAAAGGACATGGGACCTCGCGGGGACCAGACACGTATTTTTGTTTCGCTTGGTAAAAAGGACGGCTACCGTGCACGTGAGCTGGCTGATTACTTTAGTAACCTCCTGCATATTCCAGGACGCATGGTTGATGATATTGATGTTGCCCAGGAGTTCTCGCTTTTGAGTCTGCCGGCAGCGTCTGCTAAAAAGGCTATTGAAATGTCGCGCAAAAGCAAGAAGCTCCCTCACATGCACATTGATGTAAAGGAAGAAGGCAGCGGCCGTAAAAGAAACACACGCAGACACGCAGAGGACAGACCTCGCGAAGAAAAGCGCGACGGAAGAAAGGCTCCACGCGGTGAACGTTCTTCTAAAAAAGCAGATGTTAAAAAAACAAACCGCCAGAATGTGCATTCACAAACCGAGCGGTCGTCGTCCAGAAAGTCTGGGAACAATGCAAGTGCATTTGTAAAGAAAGGGAAGAAGGCAGAGCGCTTCTAACGCTGGATTCTTCCGCTTCCGTTTCCTGCGGCAAGCTTTTCTACTTCGTCTACGCTTACCATATTGTAGTCGCCTTCGATGGTGTGCTTAAGGCAGCTGGCGGCTACGGCAAACTCTACTGCATCCTGGGTTGATTTACCATTCAACAGAGAATAAATCAAACCACCACCAAAGCTGTCACCGCCACCTACGCGGTCTACGATGTACATTTCGTATTCCTTGCTAAAGCAGTAATCATTACCATCATAAAGCAAAGCTGCCCAGTTGTTGCGGTTGGCGTTGATAGAAGTTCTCAAAGTAATAGCAACCTTCTTAAAGCCAAACTTATCGGCAAGCTGCTTTGCAACAGACTTATAACCTTCCTTATTAAGCTTACCGCCTGTAATATCTGTGTTTTCTGCCTCGATTCCAAAAACATCCTTGGCATCTTCTTCGTTGGAAATGCAGACATCAACATACTGGCAGATCTGAGTCATAGCTTCGCGGGCCTGCTCTCTTGTCCAGAGCTTTCCGCGGTAGTTCAAGTCGCAGCTTACTGTAGCCCCGGCAGCCTTTGCAGCCTTACAGGCATCAATACAAATCTGAACAAGGTTTCCGCCAAGAGCCGGAGTAATACCAGTAAGATGGAACCATTTGCAATCCTTAAAAATTGCGGCCCAGTCAAAATCCTCCGGCTTGGCTTCTGCAATGGCAGAATGAGCGCGGTCGTAAATACATTTTGATCCACGCTGGCTGGCACCACGCTCGTTGTAATAAATACCAACGCGGTCGCCGCCACGAACAATATATTCTGTGTTTACACCGTATCGGCGCAGGCTGTTAATTGCTGCCTGACCAATTTCGTGCTTTGGAAGCTTTGTTACGTAATATGCATCAAGACCATAATTTGCAAGAGAAACTGCAACGTTAGCCTCGCCGCCTCCAAAGGTAGAAGTCATTTTATCTACCTGAACAAAACGGAAATAGCCTTCCGGCTCCAGGCGCAGCATAATTTCACCAAATGTTACTACTTTCATATTTATCCTCTTATTTCCTTTACAATTTCACTTGCTTCACGAGT
>JAFZYR010000125.1 GCA_017616165.1 Treponema sp. | reverse complement strand
CATACTTGTTAGCTAAGGTTTTATATCCGACTTTCCCTTGCTTATATTCTGATAGAACTTTAACCCTAAAGTCAATCGGGTACTGGCATGTAAATCCCATTTTAACCTCCAAAAGTGTCTAACTTTTGGGGGTCAGTTCACGGGCTGGAGACAGGGGCAGGCCCCCCTCCTTGGTTATGCGAGGCTGTAGTACATATAATTTAAGACATAAACATAAATTATATGTACTACAGCTTATTTTTTTGTCAAAATTCAGGTGAACCGGGTGGGGCAGTGGACTTGAGTACATATAAAATGAGATGATAGATCAAAATATATGTACCAACAACGCAAATTTCTGGGAATTGAGGCTTTTTTACTTGTCGGTTTTGTGAAAAGTACATATATTATAAGGTAGAAGTGCAAATAATATGTACCAGACCCCCTTTTCTTGAAAAAAATAACCAAATTTCAAGGTGGAGGGCGGGAAAAAAATGGAGGCGAGTATGAAAAAACTGGAAAATCTTGCACCGGAGCAGTTTTTGCCGGCTTTGGAAAGACGAATTGTGGAGCTGGAACAGGCCCTAAAGTCAAAGCAGGCGGCTGTACGGAATGCACCTTCGGGGCTGGTACGAATTGTAATACGAAAAGGACATCTGCAGTTTTACAAAAGGGAATCGGCCGCCGACATCCAGGGGAAATACATGCCGCGTTCTCAGGATGCACTTGCTCATTCTCTTATTCAAAATGATTATGATGCCAAGGTTATTCCCGCGATCGAAGATGAATTGCGCTACCTTAAACAATTTGCGAAAACCTACTGCAACAAAAATCTGGACAAGGTTTACAACAAGCTTGCTTCTCCTCGCCGGGAAATTGTGAGGCCGCTGACTTTGACTGATCAACAATATGCGGCTGAGTGGCTTAAGGTGGAGTACCGCAAAAAGAAAATCCCGCCGGAGGTTCCTGTGCTGTTTACGGAAAACGGGGAGCAGGTTCGGTCAAAGTCGGAGCTTATAATTGCCAATTCTCTAAAGGCGGCTGGGGTTCCTTACAGGTATGAGTTTCCGCTTTTGATGGATAAAAATGCCAGGGACCCGGACTTTCCTGATTATGATTTTTGTAAGCTGCATCCCGACTTCTACTGCCTCAACTTAAAGACCCGCCGCGAATTTGCCTGGGAGCATTTTGGCATGATGGACGATCCTTCCTACGCCTGCCGCGCCGCCGAAAAAATCCAGCTTTACCAGGAAAACGGATTTTTTCCAGGAAAAAATCTGATTATCACAATGGAAACGACAAAGGCGCCGCTTTCGTCCAAGATTTTGAAGAATATAATCAAAACCTACCTTCTTTAAAAAAAGATATGTAATATCATATTCCCAAAAAACACTAAATGTAGTATAGTGTGCGTAGAAATAACACTATAAAAGAGGTCTTATATGCCTTATACCGAGCCAACAAGTCTTGCGATTGTTGCCTGTCCTGGTGGCGAAGCTTTCGCCGATGAAGTCATAACGCACCTTAAGCATATGTACAAGCATCGTTTTACTTTGAAGAACGATGTTGTG
>JAFZYR010000047.1 GCA_017616165.1 Treponema sp. | reverse complement strand
GACATGAACAAGGTTTTCGATAACGAAGAAACCATTCTGCATAAAATGGACAACAAGTATCTGAACGGTTTTATCGAAGATGTAAAACTCTACTTTTCCATGCTCAAAGATTTTTTCACAAAGAAATATACAAAAGTCCCAGTAGGAACTATCGTAGCAATTGCCGCAACGCTTTTGTATGTGCTCGCCCCTCTGGACCTCATTCCGGACTTCATGCCTTTCGTGGGTTACCTCGATGATGCCGGAATCGTCACTCTTTGTATAAAAGGCTTTAAGGCCGACCTCGAAACCTACAAGGAATTCAAAGGTCTTAATTAATGTCTGCATATTGGAAAAGGGTAGCCGCAAGACTCTTCAGATTAAGCCGGGCCGTAGTAAACGCAGCAATCCCCCCGGTGCTCCAGGCTTCCCTAAATACAGCTTACGACCTCATCGAACAAAAACTCCGCCAGATCTACAAAAAAACAATCCGCAACGCCGCAATAACCCTTGCCATAAATGTAGCCGGAATGCTTATCCTCATTTTTCATCCGTTCGGCACCAGGGTCGCAACCTGGCTCAGTATGCCATTTTTTGCAGCAGCATTCATCTTCTGGCTTGTGCGCCTCATCCTTTACTGCAAAAACTACGGACAGGTAACACTGGCAATCACAAAAAACGTCTTCCGCCAGCACAGCCTTTCAAAAGGAATAAGTCGCTTCATTACAGATGAATATCCTCTGGTAACCTGGACCTACGCCGGAATAGATCTTGCCGCAACCCAGTTCACAGCCCTCAAAGAAATCCCGCGCCTGGACGAACTGGTAAAACTTTTCATCCAGAACTTCTACAAACGCATTGCCCTGTTCGCAGGAATCCTGGTCTTTTATACAATCACCGTATATTGGATTATCAAACCAATTCTGATTAATTACGCCGTGATGCACCCTTAATGCCGGCCCACATCTTCCCAACTTCCTCTTTATAAATCTCCTTAAACCTAGGGATTATTGTAGCATAATTACAGGGAATTATAAAATATAAAAGACCCCTTATAAAACAAGGATACGCATATCCAATATTTTTCTTGACAATTTCACAACATGGCATTATCTTTAACTTAGCGAGTATGTAGAATATGCATATTCAAGAGCTTATATTCGCTAAGGAGACGGCCATGACTTTTAAAGAACTGTCACAGATACGAGACAAGGTTGATTGTGTGTTTGTTGATAATTCGGCAACAGGTTTAAAGATTCTGGAACTATGCCAGCGCAATGGAATAAAATCTACCGACCTGGCAGAGATTCTGGGTTTTACGGGACCTCAGGCTGTATACAACTGGTCAGAAGGTAAATCCAAGCCGACCCTTGATAATCTTCTAAAAATTTCTCACGTTTTCGGCACAGATGTAAATGATATAATTCAGGTATCCTATAAAAATCAAAATAGAAATATAGTTTAATGTTCTTTTTTGAGGTATAATGGATGCAGGATTATAAAATGCTTTTGGAATTAGAAGAAAATCGCAG
>JAFZYR010000010.1 GCA_017616165.1 Treponema sp. | reverse complement strand
GTTTTGTGTGGTCCCTGAGCTTGTCGAAGGGGCTCTTATGATTACAATTTTTTCCAGACAGTGGAAGATAATTCATAAACGTTCGGGCTTGGGGAAGTGCATTCTCCGAGCCTGAATATTTTTAAAGGCAGAGGGAAGAGGTCTTCGTTCGTGTGGATTGCCGCGCTGCGCTCGCAATGACAATGCTCGTCATTGCGAGCGAAGCGTGGCAATCCATGAATATAATCCAGCTTACTTTCCAGACATTCCCCGCCAACCGTTTGTATTCTTACCGGACAAAATACCCCCTCACCATTTTCATCATATTCCGGGGCCAAAACAGTAACACTTTTAATTTCTTTTTTTGCCTGTTCAATCGATTCAAACTGTGCAGGAATCCAAAGCGGCTGATGTGCATAAATAAGGGCACCGGGCGTAAACAGGCGGCGGATAAGCTCCTTTTGGTATTTTATGAGCTTGAGTTCTTCTGTTGGATGAGGGGTTATAACAATCATTACTGTGCCTTTTTGCATATGGATTGCCACACCCTTTGAGCTCGCAATGACAACGTCATTGCGAGGAGCGTAGCGACGAAGCAATCCACATAATAATATAGTATATTCTTTTTAGATAAAATGATATACTACACCCTAAGATGAAGTTATCAAAAAAGCTGTTTACATTTTTGTTTGTAGCGCTTGCCGCTGTTACTGTTATTCTTACGGCTGTATTCTGTGTAAGACAGAGCCGTATAAGCAGCGTTAAGCTTGAAAATACTCATAGCACACTCATTGCAAAGGATAAAAACGCGCGCAAGGGTAGTGTAAAAGAAACAGGCTCTGCCATGTTTGCCTTTAGTCAGGAACAGAAGGAGCTTTTTGCAGACCAGTACAATAAAAATCAGAGTGCAGCGCTTATTATCCGTGTGGAGTTTACCCCGACTGCTGCACAAAAAGAGCTTTTGACAGCGGGAACTTCTCTTCCCTTTAATTTTGGTATTTTGTATCAGGAGGATTTTGATAACAAGGGAAGGCTCAAGGAACCGCTCACTTCCAAAATATCTGTGTATGCAGATTTAGAAAAAAAGCTTTCTTATGCAGATACCCAGCCGCTGGTTCTGGACTTTTCCATGGCAATTTCTAAAAGCGAGCATATCCAGAACTTTTTGCCGCAGGGCTTTTTTATAAACTCAAGCGTGTGCTGTAAAATTGTCAGCGCCTGTGTTGGTCCTGCTCTTGTGGGCTTTGATACAACTCAGAGCATTTTGTTTTACGGCTTTTCTTCCAACGGAGGAATCGTAAACTTTGCAAATAATTCCGTTGATTTTTCGGGCTGTTCCCTTGCTTTTCCTGTGCAGAACACAAACAAGTCCATTATGCCAGAGGTTATTGTAACTCTGGACTCAAACGAAGAGCTTAAGGACAAGCGTGCCCGCATAAACATTGGCGGTGAAAATCTTTATGTAAGCAATGTAAAAAATGTAGATACTCTTGTAATTCCGACCGCTTCGCTAAAGAACCCGTTTGCAAATGCAGAGCTTTCTGAAAACAATTTATGCATAAGTGCCTTTTATATGAAAAGCACTCAGCTGCCCCAGGCAGAGGAACGCACTTACAAGGCTATCCGTACAGATCCGGGACTTATCTTAAATTACAACACAAAAAACTGGCGCCAGGAGGATTACGAGGTTTTTGAATGGGACCGCTACGACAGAATCCTCTTTTTTGATATAAAGGATTACGACATTCAGGATAACTTTTTCCGTCGTCTTGCCTATTATGTAGAAAAGCGCGGCTACAAGGGAAGGCTCTGGACAAATGCAGACCTTGACGGAAAGCACGGCTACAACGCCCACGACTATTCAAGTGAATCCCTGGCATCCTTCTTTAATAAAGCAACGGAAGAAGATTTTACCTTAAACCCGGAAGAAGAAACCCTTAAAAAAATACTTTTAACAAACGGGCTCCTTGTTCAAGACGGCCAAAAGGTAAAGGCAAACGGGGGAGGGCTTGTTTCTATTTCCCGCCAGAGCGATGCTTATACTCGTTCCAAGCTGCTGGCCCACGAAGCCTGGCATACCCTGTTTTTCCGCGACGAGGACTTCCGAAATTTTGTTGCGGCAGTTTACTACACCTTTGACCCCGACAGCCGTCAGTTCCTTCTGGACTTTTTTGAGTCTCAGACAGGGCTTGGCTACGACATAGATGATGAATATCTTATGCACAACGAGTTTATGGCCTATATCCTGCAGCAGCCTTTAAAGGATGTAAGCGAATATTTTGTAGGCAGAACAAACCTGTATTCTGTGCGTGTATTTACACCAGAGCTTTCGGAATATATAAGAGCCACCAACGCCAAGGGCTTTGAGGATGCAGCGGTTATCTTAAACGACTACATCTACGACGAGTATGGAATTAGCGGTGGTAACGTAGGACTTATAAACCGTTAGTCCAAAGTGAACAAGCGGGCGGCTTCTATTGTGGACGGAGGTCCGTGGCCCGGCATTAAAACAACAGTGTCCTGCTGCGAATAAATATTGTTTTCTATATTTGTCTTTAAGATTACTTCTGAATAGCTTGAGTTGGTGCTTCCGCGTGAGCCTGCAAAAAGAACGTCTCCTGTAAAAATGACGTTACCGATTCTGTAGACAACTGAGTCTGTTGTGTGTCCCGGCATGGACATATAACGCACGCTCATTCTGGCAATGGTAAGCTTGCCGTCGCCCATGAGTACATTGGTAGCATCCTTGGCTACTTCCCAGTCGGCAGCGTAGATTTTTGGATTATATATTTTGCGCAGGGTTTTTATGCCGTCTACGTGGCTTCCGTGATTATGAGTTATAAGCACTGCAACCAGCTTAAGGTGATTGTCTTCTATCTGCGAAATGATGTCGTCGGTAATTTTTCCCGGGTCTATGATTATTGCTTCCCGCGATTTTTCGTTTACGACAACATAACAGTTTGAAAAGCCCTTGAGGTTAAGATTAAAATAAACTTTCACTGCTGATCTCCTTCGAAGTTGTCGTCGCTTTCGTTTTTGCCGAGTGCAAGTGCGCTGCCCTTAAGTGTAAAAAGCGCTTCCCTAGTGTTGGACATTTTAAACGAAACGTTGGACCTTTTGGATTCGTAATAAAGGGTATGCTTGAGGTTGCAGTTTTGCATGGAAGTGTCTATGAGCGTAGCCTTTATAAAGCGAGAATTGAACAGGTCGGAGTCGTCAAAGGAAGACTGAAAAGCCTGAATGCCGTTAAAGTTATTCTGAATAAGATCGCTTGAAGTAAACAGTGTGTGCGAAAAGGTGCTGCCTGCAAAGGAAGTAAACATTGATTTGCTTTTGATAAACGAGCAGTCATTGAATACGGCAAAATCAAGGATGCACATGTGCATTAAAACTTCCTGCGAATGAATGTTCATAAAGGTGCAGTGATGAAAATTGCAGCCGTAAAATTCCTTATTGCTAAAGTCTATGTCCTGAAAAATCAAACCGCTGGCACAAAGTCCTACAATTTTTTGATGAGATTTGATGTAGTTGTAAATATCCTGTTTGATTTTTCCAGGATCCGGAATGTGGTCGAGACAGTAGTTTTTTTCTTCGGTAAGGTTGCCGTCTGCATCAAAGGTGGAAAGTGCCACATTGCGGCAGTGCCTTACAAGACATGGGTTTTCTGTAAACATTACTCTTTTATTTTATAGTTAAAAGGTGTATCATTCAACTATGATTTGCTGGAAATGTAAAAAAGAAATTTCTATAGAAAAACCGGTTCGCGGCGACGAATGTCCTCTTTGCCATGCAGACCTGCATGTCTGCCGTGCCTGCGACTTTTACGAAAGTGGTGCGCATAATGACTGCAGGGAAAGCTCTACGGAATTTGTAAATGATAAAGAAAGAGGCAATTTTTGTGAATATTTTAGGGTGAAGGGGGCCCTTCGAGAGCCTCAGGGACCCCAGTTCGCACAGGGACCCCAGTTCGCACAGGGTGCACAACCTGGTCAGAATGCACAAGCTGCGGCGCGGGATGCATTTAATGCGCTGTTTGGGGACTAGAATGACGGACTTTGTTTTTATAGACAGCGGTACAGGTGGTATTCCTTATATGACGGAGCTTTTGAACAAAAAGCCTGAGAGTACCTGTGTCTATATTGCCGACAATGCAAATTTTCCCTATGGACAGAAAACTCACGAAGAGGTTGTGGGCTGTGTGCTCCCGCTTGTAAAAAGGCTTTGTAAACAGTTTGAGCCTGCGGTAATTATTCTTGCCTGTAATACTATAAGCGTAAATGCCTTGGAAGAGCTGCGCCGTCAGGTGCCGGACCAGCAGTTTGTGGGAACGGTTCCTGCAATTAAGCTTGCGGCAAGTATTTCTAAAACAAGAAAGCTTGGGCTTTTGGCAACTAATGCAACGGTAGAAAATCCTTACAACGACGAGCTTATGAAAAGCTTTGCCGGCGACTGTACTCTTGTAAAACGCCCGGACGCAGCTCTCATAGACTTTATAGAAAAAAAATCGTTTACTGCAACCCGCCAGGAAATTCTTGATGCTGTAAAGCCTGCAGCAGACTTTTTCCGTTCCAGCGGCTGCGATGCTGTTATTCTTGGCTGCACACATTTTTTAAATATCAAAAACGAGATTCAGCAGGCACTCGGTCCGGACATTAAGGTTGTAGATTCTGTGGATGGTGTGGTAAGACATGCCATAGAAGTTCACGCCGGGGTTTTAGGGGCGGAGCCCCTAGGAGAAGGGGTAGTGGACAAGACCGCAGCGGAGCGAGGACTTGGGAACGAGGGGAAGGCTTTCCCCTCCCTGTTTATGACGGGCTCTTTAGACGACGCAGAAATGGCGCAGTACGAGGCGCTGGCTGCCAGACTTGGTATTAAAAAAATTAACTTTTTTAAATAAATTTTCAAACAAAACAAAAAAAAATCGTAAAAAAAATTGCGCAAAAATTGCAAATTCTTAAAAATTTGCACACAAATTCCTAAAAATCTTTATTCAAAAATCAGTCCTCCGGCTTTATTATGTGACCATAAATTAAAAACATCTAGGAGGAAAATTAGATGAAAAAAAGCGTAGTGTTTGCTGTAGCACTTATGTGCGTGGCATCTCTCTTCATTTCTTGTTCAAAGAAATCTGCTAAAAAAGGTGATGGTACTATCAAAATTGGTATTGTAAACAATCCACCATCAGAATCTGGTTACCGCGCTGCTAACGTTAAAGACTTTGAAACTGTATTTACTGCTGCTAAGGGCTATGACGTTAAGAGCTTCTACAGCCTTAAGAATGATGAACAGCTCAATGCTGCTTCTCAGTTCATTACAGAAGGCGTAGATTATATTCTCCTTTCTGCTGCTGCCACAGACGGATGGGATGCTGTTCTTAAAAAGGCTCAGAAAGCTGGTATTAAGGTATTCCTTTTTGACCGCATGATCAACGTAAGCGAAGATCTTTACGAAGCTGCTGTTGTATCTGACATGGCTAAAGAAGGTGATACTGCTGTATCTTGGCTCAAGGCTCAGAATCTTTCTGAATACAATGTAATCCATATCCAGGGTGCTATGGGATCTGACGCTCAGATTGGTCGTACAGGTGCTTTGGATGCTGAATTTGCTAAGGGAACAATGAAGAAGGTTGTTCAGCAGACAGCTACATGGGACGAAGCCGAAGCTAAGAAGATTGTTGAATCTGTAATCAACTCTGGTGAAGACTTCAACGTAATCTATGCAGAAAACGACGGTATGGCTAAGGGTGCTGTTGCTGCTCTTGACGAAGCTGGTATTACACACGGTGTAAACGGTAAGGTAGTTGTAATGGGCTTTGACTGCAACAAGTGGGCTCTCCGCGAACTTCTCGCTGGTAACTGGAACTATGATGGACAGTGTTCTCCATTCCAGGCTTCTGTAATCGAAAACATGATTAAGTCTGGCAATGTACCTTCTAAGAAGATCATTTCTGAAGAAAAAGGATTTGATGCAAAGAAGATTACACAGTCTGATATAGATACATACGGTCTTGGTGACTAAGACTAACTCCTTTATTTGACTTTTCGGCGTAAAGTGTGTGTCCCATATTTTACGCCGTTTTTTTTACAGAACCGATAATTTAGGAATTATATATGAGCGAAAATGTAATTTTGTCTATGCGCGGAATCTCCAAGGAATTTCCGGGTGTAAAGGCTCTGCAGAATGTGGACTTTACCCTGCGTGAAGGTGAGGTTCACGCTCTTATGGGAGAAAACGGTGCCGGAAAATCTACACTGGTTAAGGTTTTGACTGGTGTTTACGAAAAGGATGCCGGAGAAATAAAGATTGCCGGTATTGACGGTCCGGTAAGTATTCGTTCTCCACAAGAGGCCCAGAATCTGGGTATTGCTACAGTTTATCAGGAAATAACTCTCTGTCCTAACCTTACGGTTGCAGAGAATATGTATATAGGACGCGGAAATTACAAGTTTGTAAATAGACGCGCCCAGGAAAAATCGGCTGCTGTGCTTCTGGAAAAGCTTAATATTCCGGCAAAGGCTGGTCAGCAGCTTGGAACCTGTTCACTTGCGGTTCAGCAGATGGTTGCTATTGCCCGCGCTGTGGACATGGATTGTAAGGTTCTCATTCTTGACGAGCCGACCTCTTCGCTTGACGAAAACGAAGTTGCAGAGCTGTTCACACTTATGCGCGATCTTAAGAGTCGTGGAGTAGGTATTATCTTTATTACACACTTCCTTGAACAGGTTTATGAGGTTTGTGATACCATTACTGTTCTTCGTAACGGTGAGCTTGTAGGTGAATATACTATAAGCGATCTGCCACGCGTTAAGCTCATTTCGGCCATGCTTGGTAAGGATATGGAAGATATGACCAACCTTAAGAACAGCAAGCGTCCATACACTGGAGCTGGAACTGTTGTTTACGAGGCAGAAGGTCTTAGCTCAAGTGAAGGTGTAAAACCATTTGACTTCCTTATTAATAAGGGCGAGGTAAACGGCTTTACAGGTCTTTTGGGCTCCGGACGAAGCGAAAGTGTACGCGCCATCTTTGCTGCTGACCGTGTAACCGGCGGTAAGGTAAAGGTAAACGGACGCGATGTTAAGATTACCAAGCCAAAGGATGCAATGCAAAACGGAATTGGATATCTTCCGGAGGACCGCAAGGGAGACGGAATTATTCAGGACCTTTCTGTACGCGAAAACATTATTCTTGCCCTGCAGGTTTTGAACGGCTTTAATAAGCCTCTTAGCCGCGCAGAATCAGAAAAGCTTGCAGACGAATACATTGAGCTTTTGGATATTAAGACTGCTTCTAAGGAAACTCCTATTAAATCCCTTTCGGGCGGTAACCAGCAGAAGGTTATTCTTGCACGCTGGCTTTTGACACATCCACAGTTCCTTATTCTGGATGAACCGACACGCGGTATTGACGTAGGTACTAAGATTGAAATTCAAAAGCAGGTGCTTAAGCTTGCAGAAGAAGGGGTAAGCGTTACCTTTATTTCTTCGGAAATTGAAGAGATGCTTTCTGTATGTCAGCGACTTATCGTTATGCGCGACCGCAAGATTGTAGGCGAGCTTAAGGATGCAATGCTGCGTCAGGATGTAATTATGCAGACTATTGCGGGAGGTAAGGCTCAAAATGGCTAATAAATTTGTAAATTGGGTAAAAAAACTGTTTCAGTCTCAGCTTGCAATTCCTATTGTTGCACTGCTGATTCTGGTAATATTCAATCTTATTCGTGACCCGAGCTTCTTTTCTATCGTAATTAAGAAGAACAACTTTGGAAACACTGTTTTGTCGGGAAACCTCATAAGTATTTTGAACGGTGCATCGGAGCTGGTAATTCTTTCTATAGGAATGACGCTGGTAACCTCTGCTACCAAGGGACAGGATATTTCCATTGGTGCGGCTGCTGCCATTGCGGGCTCTGTGTTTGTTAAGGTTTTGCGTGCCTGGAGCATCAATCCTGCAACAATCTTTATCGGACTTATTTTTGCTTGTCTGGTAGCAATTATTTTCTGTCTGTTCAACGGTGTGCTCATAGCTAAGTTTAACATTCAGCCTATGATTGCTTCTTTGATTTTGTATACGGCCGGTCGTCCAATTGCTTACTGGATAAACGGTGGTGCTACTCCAAACGTAGAAAGCCCGCTGCTTACCTACATCGGTGGTTTTATTCCGCACATTGCAATTCCAACTCCAATTATTGTTGTTGTAATCTTTATTGTGCTCATAAACCTGCTGCTTAAAAAGACAACCCTGAGCCTGTACATTCAGTCGGTAGGTATAAACGAGCGTGCTGCAAAGCTCAACGGTATTAATCCTGTTGTATGGAAGATGGTTGTATTTGTAATTCTTGGTGTGTGCGTAACTATGGCTGGTTCCATTAACGTTTGCCGCATTGGTCTTATCAACCACGAAACAATCCTGCTTGATATAGAAATGGATGCCATTCTTGCCGTAGCAATTGGTGGTAACTCCCTGGGCGGTGGTAAGTTTAAGCTTTCTGGTTCTATTCTTGGTGCTTACATTATTCAGGCGCTTACCATTACGCTATATGCAATGAAGGTTTCTTCTACAGCTGTAAAGGCTTACAAGGCTGTTGTAATTATCATAATTGTAGTTGCAGGTTCTCCGGTTGTAAAAGCCTGGCTTGGACATCTTAAGAACAAGATTATGGAAAAAACTGCGGCTAAGGCTGCTGTTGCTGCACCTGTATTAGAGGAGGCTAACTAATTATGGCAAACATATTTACAAATCTTTTTGGTAAAAAAGGAAACAGACAGCCGCTTTCTAATACAACTCTGCTGCTTACAATCACAATCGTTACCTTTGTGGGAATGTATGTGCTTGCAATGCTCATCTGGGGCGGCGGATTTTTGAATCCTCAGCAGTTCCTCGATCTATTCAATAACAATGCTTACCTTATTGTTACTGCCTGTGGTCTTACAATCGTAATGATTACCGGTGGTATAGATATTTCGGTTGGTGGTTCGGTAGCTTTAATTACCATGGCTTCGGTTGTATTTATGGAAGACAAGGGTGGCGGTATTTTCAGTTCGCTGCTTATTGCTCTGGGAATTGGTCTTGCAATGGGTCTTATTCAGGGCTATTTTGTTGCCTACCTTAAGATTCAGCCGTTCATTGTAACCCTTGCCGGTATGTTCTTTACACGCGGTATGACTACTATTGTTAGTAAGGTACCTCGTACTGCTACAAATCCAGCCTTTCTTGCCGTAAAGGACTGTTATATTGACATTCCTTTCCTTGGAACCTATGCGCGTAACGGAAGATGGATTCCGTCGTCCATAGAAGTTGGTGTTATAATTGCACTTGTTGTTGTGCTTATTCTCTGGGCTATGCTCAAGTGGACACGCTTTGGCCGTAACCTCTACGCTGTTGGAGGAAACCAGGAAAGTGCCCTTATGCTTGGTATTAACGTTCAGAGAACTCAGTTCTTTGCTTATATACTTTGTGGTGTTCTTGCAGGAATTGCAGGCTTCTGTTATCTGTTGCATACAGGAGCAGGTAATGCTTCTAATGCAACCGGTGCCGAAATGCAGGCTATTGCTTCTTCCATTATTGGTGGAACCCTGCTTAGCGGTGGTGTAGGAAGTGTTGTAGGAACCTTGTTTGGTGTTATGTCGCTCAAGACAATCAATAATATTGTTGTTGCTTCGGGCTTGCGTGAACCATACTGGCAGAGTATTACGACAGGTCTTATGCTCTGTTTCTTCATCCTCCTTCAGAGCGTAATTCTGTCACAGCGCAAAAAGAAGCTGGGAAATATGGCTGGATAAGCTGTCATTTTTCAACACTAAGCTTGTACTCGCGGGGCGAAAGCCCCGTATTTTTTTTAAAGATATAGCTAAAGTAGTGCGGATCACTAAAGCCGCATTCGTAGGCAATGTCGTAGCCCTTCATGTCGGTTTCTTTCATCAGACGCTTGGCGTTTTCTATGCGCACATTGGTAAGGTATTCAATAAAGGTAGTTTTGCATTCGTGTGAAAAAATTGAACTGAAGTGGTTTGGGCTCATGGCAACTGCTTCGGCAACTGTTGTGAGCGTTGTGTTCTGGTCTGAATAGTTTTCTGCAATATATTTTTTTGCCTTTAAGATTGTGTCACCGTATTTTCCTGTGGTGCGCGAATCACGGTATTCAAGGGCAAAGTTCAATACATCCTCAAGCGTTTTTACAAAGTTGTTTTCATCGCGTACTGCATTGTCTACAAACTGTCGCTGAAGGATTTCCGGATTTATCTGCTTTATGTCTCCGCCAAGACTTTCTACCAGCTTGGAAACTGCAAAAATCATATCTACAAGCAGGTAAGAGGCAAATACATTAAACTGACTCGGGTTGTCGTAAATGAGCGCCATGGATTCTTCTATGATTGCCGAAATGTCATTTTTGGAAGCATATTTAAGGCGGTCTACAATAGGATCGTTACCCTTGAGCTCCAGATAGCCGTTGCTGTTATTTGGCGAAAGGTCATCGCTGCTTATGATAAGGTTTTGCGGTGTGCCCGATTCGTTTGCCTCTGTAATTTTTTTTGCATCCTCGTAGGACGAAGGAATGAGCGAAAGATGGTCTATGGTTTTACCGATTCCGGTTATTACATAGCAGTCTTCGTTTTGAGTTGCAATATGCTCTATGGTTTCTGCAAGAGTAAAAACCGTTTCTTCCAGCTCGGCAGGGGTAGAGCCCTTACAAATACATACCAGCCGGTTTGAATGATGAAAAAAGCTATAGGTCTGTTCCCAGGTTCCCGAATAGGAATTAAGGCGGCTGCAGGCCTCCTGCTGGTTACGGTTATTGTGCGTACGGCTTTCTATGCGGCTTATAAATATTTTATAGCAGCGTGCCAGCAGGTCTATTCCAAGCTCCTGGCATTTGGCCATAAGGTTTGTCATGTCTACAGAGCCGTGCACAAGGTTGTTTAAAAATTCCTTTTGAACAAGCTTTTCGTGAGTTTTAAGCTCTTCCTTCATGCGGCTTATGTCGCTAAGCTGGGTGCGTTCACGGTCAATCTGCGCTGCAATTTTTTTAAGGCTTGCAATTACTTCTTCGCTGGTAAAGGGTTTTAAAAGATAATCTTCTACACCAATGGAAATTGCTTTTTTGGCGTAGTCAAACTCATCGTGACCCGAAAGGATTATGATTTTTATCCACGGCTGATTTTTCTTTATTGCAGCAGAAAGCTCAAGGCCATCCATAAAAGGCATTTTTATATCTGTAATGAGGATATCCGGCTTGAGCTCGTGAATCATGGAAAGGGCAAGCTCGCCGTCTGTGGCTTCTCCCGCAAAGGTAAAGCCGGCTTCTTCCCAGTTTATCTTGCTGCGGATTCCTTCGAGTACAATAGGTTCATCATCTACCAGAAAAACGCTATACATCCTGCTCCTCAAAAATACATGGAATGGTAAAGCTTATGCTGCTTCCCTTCTTAAACTCTGATTGTATCACAAGACCGTTTGTTTTGTCTCCGTAATAAAGCTTGAGCTTTTTGTTTACATTATAAAGTCCATAAACCGAGCTCAGCTTTTCTGCATTTGCGGAGGCATCCTTAAGTTCATTTTTTACCTGACCAAGACGTTCTTCTGTAAAGCCTGCTCCGTCATCGGCAACTGTAAATTTTATAAAGCTGTGAGTGTCGTCGGTATATTCTGCGGTTACCTTAAGGTTTCCTCGTCCGCGCTTGTTTTTAATTCCGTGGTAAATTGCATTTTCTACCAGCGGTTGAAGCACAAGCTTTATAATTTTAAATTCCAGCAGAGAAGGGTCGGCCTGTATTTCGTAGTTTAAAATATCTGCATAACGGATTTTTTGAATTGTAAGATAGTTTTTAATGTGATCCAGCTCCTGACCGATTGTAATCCATTCATGGCCACGGCTAAGCGAAATGCGCAGAAAGTCCGAAAAGGCCTTGGTAATGCGTACAACCTCATCGGTTTTTTCTTCTTCGGCTAGCCAGATAATTGTATCAAAGGTATTGTACAAAAAGTGCGGAGTAATCTGTGCCTGCAGAGCCTTCATTTCTGCCTTTTGAAAATTCTTTTGCTCCTGAATATTTTTCTTAATAAGTACGTCAATCTGCTCGGTCATGGTGTTCATGTTTTGTGCAAGTGTATCCAGCTCCGAAACATGAGGAATGTCTATGCGTGCAGTAAGGTCTCCGTTTGCAACCTTTGTAGAAAGCTTTTCCATATCTGCAATAGGATTTTGAATTGCCAGAGAAACCGATTTAAAACTTTTAAAAGAAATGAGCACTGCAAGAATTGTAATTATTACCTGAATGGCTGTAAGAATTATGGAGGTTATTCTTATAGACTGATTTGTGCGGTTTGCAGATTCAATTTCGGTAACAATAAAATCCTGAATCAAATCAGAAAAAAGAGCGGTAATTGTACGGATTTCGTCCAGGGCTGCTTCGTTCTGGGTAACCGTACTTCCATGCTTCATTCGTGTGATGAGCATGTCTACATTGCGGCGCAGGGTAGTGTTTGCTCTGTTTGCAACCTCCAGCTTGGCGCGGCTTTCGGGATTTTTATTTTTTAAGAGCATGAGCGTAAGACCAGTTGTAATTTCGTCCATCATTTTATTCTGGTCTCCGTCTGCAATTTCTTTTTTACCACAAATTATTTCCCAAAGCTCAGAGGGAATATCATCTCTGGCAATTTCGTTTATTCTGTTTGCACGGGTTACGTTCCAGATAATCTGATTGTATTGGTTTGTATGAATCTGCGAAACAATTACAGAATACACAGATGGAATAAGAGTAATGCTTACAATAGTGATGTAGGTTATGAGAAGCGTTTTCCTAAAGCTCTTTTTGTGTTCCTGATGTTCCAAAACCGGTTCCTCTTAGTAGCCCCGTGGTGTATACAACGAAAAGTCATCATCTTCTGTAAAAACTGTTTCGGTATTGTAGGTAATGCGCGGAATAGTTTCTCCTGCTGCAATCTGCTTTACAAGGCTCATGAGCATTGGTCCAAGGTTTGGATTACATTCAACAACACAGTTGAGCTTTCCGGCTACAAGGGCATCTATGGATTTTTGCTCTGCATCTACGCTTATCATAATTGTGTTTTTTGTATTAACGCCGTATTGTTCTATGGAATCCAAAAGTCCAAGCGTCATAGAATCGTTATGTGAATAAACTGCATCAATTCTCTGTCCGTTGAAAAAGAGTCCGTCCTTGCGCAGAGTGTTGTTTATAAGGTTTTCGCCAATTTCTTTTCCTCTTGAACGCAGAAAGTCCCCGTCTTCGGAATGAATGATTTTAAATTTTGGATCTTCGGCAATCACTTCTCTAAAGCCCTTTGCACGTTCGCGTACTACAGAAGAATTTTCTGTTCCGGACATTTCAAGAATATTAATTGTGCTGTTTGTGTTTTTGCATTTGTTTACAAGAAAGCGTGCTGCGCGGCGCCCTTCTTCAAGTCCGTTTTCTCCAAGAAAGCCTGCATACAACGAAGGGTCTGCATTAATCTGACGGTCTACAACAATTACCGGAATGCCTGCTTCCTGTGCTTCGGTTAGAACATTATCCCAGCCGTCTTCTACAATGGGAACAAAGGCAATTACATCTACCTGGTACACAATAAAAGAACGTATTGCCTTAAGCTGATTTTCCTGCTTTTGCTGTGCGTCATCAAAAATAATCTGAATGTTATTCTCTTCTGCTGCTTCCATAATGGACTGCGTGTTCCGGGTACGCCAGGCACTTTCCGAACCAATCTGCGAAAATCCAAGGATGAGCCTGTCCTTCTGCTCCGTCTGCACTGCCTTTTTTTTGCAGCCCGCGAGCCCCGCCACCAGGAGAATCGACAATATAATAAGAACACTTTTTTTGTTTTTCATCATCTCCCATTATACATTGTTTTTGCCCGCCCGTCATCTTTTAATTGAAGAATTAACATTTCTGTAAGCAGTAAAATGTAATGTCGCCAAAATAAAAGAAAAGGTTTCTTTGAACTGTTATAATTTTGTTACCACACAAAAAACAATAACGGAGGAAAGAAACCTATGGCTACAATAACAGAAAAACAAAAAAAGTTCACTC
>JAFZYR010000124.1 GCA_017616165.1 Treponema sp. | reverse complement strand
CTTGATTTTGATATTCTTGAAAAGCACGAAACCCTTGATATGTATAAAAAAGCAAAGGACGGAATGCAGACCGGCGGTGATATCAGAACCTTTATTGATAACCTTGCAGGCTTGGTAGAAAAGATTTCAACCATTGTTTATTCGCTCGTACTGCTTGTTCCGCTTTTCATTCCGCGTGCCGCTTCTGAAACAGGCGCTCTGACAGGACTTGGTTACTTCCTGAACCAATGGTACAGCTTTACAATCATGGTTGTCGTTCTTGCCGTTCATGTAATTATGTCTTACAGAACAAACAAAAAGGCATCTCAGCTGCAGATGGAGTTTTTTGAAAAGAACGTTTCTTATAACAGATACTTTGGCTACTGGTTCAATCTGATTTTTGATTACTCAATCGGTAAGTACATCCGTCTTTACAAAATGCAAAAGCTCATGACAAAGCGAGTTCAGGAAACAAACGACAAGCTCGAAGCCGAAGGTAATGCCTGGATAAACAAGAGTCTTAAGATTTCTATAGTTCCGATTGTTTCTCAGGCCTTTATGCAGCTTGCAAGCTATGTCTTTGTAGGACTCAAGGCTGTCTTTGGTTTGATCAGTACCGGTAAATGTATTATGTATGTTTCAAGCTACACCAAGCTTGTAGAAAGCATTACAGGAATTTCCGATAACTTTGTAAGTCTTAAGATGGTAAGCCGTTATCTTTCGTTCTTCTATGATTATATGGAAATCAAGAACAAGCGCTATGACGGAACAATCCCAACAGAAAAACGTGACGACAATGTTTTCGAAATTGAATTCCGTGATGTTTCCTTTAAGTATGCAAATTCAGAAACCTGGGCACTTCGCCATGTAAACCAGAAAATCACTCTTGGTACAAAAAACGCAGTTGTAGGAAAAAACGGTGCGGGTAAGACAACCTTTATCAAACTGTTGTGCCGCCTGTACGAGCCTACCGAAGGACAGATTCTTCTCAACGGTGTAGATATCCGCTACTACGACAACGAAGAATATGCCAAGCTTTTTGCAATCGTATTCCAGGACTTCAATTTGTTCAGTTTCCCTCTGGGCGAAAATGTTGCCGGTGATGTTGATTATGACCGTGACCGCGCAATTAAATGTCTTGAATCTGCAGGCTTTGCAGAACGCCTTGCCAAAATGGAAAAGGGCCTGGACACATCGCTCTATCAGTATGATGACGAAAACGGTGTAGAAATAAGTGGTGGTGAAGCTCAGAAAATTGCAATTGCACGCTCCCTTTACAAGGACGCACCTTTTGTAATCATGGACGAGCCAACCTCTGCCCTGGACCCGGTTGCCGAATACGAAATCTATCAGCGCTTTGACCAGATGGTAGAAGGTAAAACTTCTATATACATCAGTCACCGAATGTCTTCCTGCCGCTTCTGCGATAACATCATTGTCTTTGACGAGGGCAAAATCATAGAGCAGGGCAGCCACGACAAGCTCATGTCAAACAAGGGCTTGTACAGCGAGCTTTGGAACGCGCAGGCTCAGTATTATGCATGATAGTGTAATCGACGATGACAGCGCAAAAAAAGTGTGCTAGAATACTTCTATAAGTATAGGGGTATAATATGAGCAAATATTTAGACCGTGCAAAAGAAATACGCGCAATTGTTGAACCACATCACAATTGTGCGCAGTCTGTTTTAATGTCTTTCAATAAGGATGCCGGAATTGCCGACGAGCTTGCCTACAAAATGGGCGCCTGCTTTGGCCTTGGCATGAAATCCGGCGGAACCTGCGGCGTAATTACAGGCGCGCTTATGGTGCTTGGCCTTTACGGCGTAGATGATAACGCTACAACAAAACGCCTTGTTGATTTTTTCAAAGAAAAGCATGACGGCATGGTAAACTGTGCAGACCTTCTTCGCGTAAATGCAGAACACGGCGGCGAAAGAAAGCCTCACTGCGATGCCCTTGTTTATGAAATGGTAGAGTTTGTCGAACAGATCCTTATAGAAAACGGAAAGATATAATTATGATTAAGGTCTTAGGAATCTATGCAGACGGAATGGTGCTGCAGCGCAATAAAACAAATTGCATTTTTGGCGACGGTGCAAAGGGGGAGGTTACTCTTTCCTTCAGAGACACAACTGCAAAGACAACTGCCCAGGCAGACGGCCGCTGGAAAATTGAATACAACCCTGGCGAAGCTGGCGGCCCATTTGAACTAAAGCTCACCTCTGGCACAGATACCATCACTTTTAAAGACGTATGGGTCGGCGAGGTCTGGGTAACCTCCGGCCAGTCAAATGCACAGCTTCCTATGGACCGCCTGCGCTACAGTTATCCTTACGAAATGCGTCTTCCAAAAGATAACAACATCCGCATGATAACTATTCCTATTACCTATTCCTACGACGGACCAAAGGACACGGTAGAAAACCCTCAGTGGATCTGCGCCAGTCCTGAAACAATTGCCCTTATGAGCGGAACCGGTTATTTCTTTGCAAAATATCTTACTGCAGAGCTTGGAGTTCCTGTTGGTATTATAAATGCAAGCCAGGGTGGTTCTCCAATCACCTCCTGGATGAGCGAAGAGTCTCTCAAAGACTTAGGCAAAGCTAATTACCTTGACCAGCTCAACAAATGGCGAGAGCCTGATGCCGTAAAAAATCAGATGGAAAAGGAGCTTAGGGCCGGAACAGAATGGGCAAAAAATCTTGATGCCACCGACACAGGAATCCGTGAGCATTGGGAAAACCTTTCATTCCAGGAAATTGCAGATGACTCTTTGTGGCAGACCTGCTTTATCCCTAATAATTTTTACGACCTTAAGGAAGGCGGTGTATGCTGGTTCAAAAAGGAGCTTGATATTTCTCCTGCAGAGCTTGCGGGGTTTACCTTCTCGCATGAAGATATCCGCTTGTGGCTTGGTGTAATTGTTGAATCAGACCGCGTGTGGGTAAACGGCATTTACTGTGGCGAAACAGGCTACTGCTATCCGCCGCGCCGCTATGTAATTCCAAAGGATGTTCTGCGTCCCGGAAAAAATACAATCACTATTCGCGTAGTAAAGACAAATCAAACTCCGATCCGCTTTTTTGAAGATAAAACCTATGCCATCTTTACCTCCAAGGAACGACTCAGCTTAGACGGCGAATGGAAAAAGCGCATTTCCTGTGATGTACCAAACCGTCCGGGTTCAACCTTCTTTGAATGGCAGCCTACAGCCCTTTATAATTCCATGCTGGCTCCGGCCTTTAATTATGCAGTTGCAGGAGCCTTGTGGTATCAGGGTGAATCAAATACTTGGGGAGCCTTTGAATATGCAGATCTCTTAAAAGCAATGATAACCGACTGGCGTGCAAGGTTTGTGTATGCTCCAAAGAATATGCCAGTTGTTGTAGTTCAGCTTCCAAAATGGGGCGACGGCTACAAGGATGAACAGCGCAACTTCCCCGAAGACTGGGCATGGCTGCGTAAGGCACAGGCAGATGCAGTTGCCGCCACAGAAAATACAGCTCTTGCCTCAATGGTAGATGCCGGCGAATGGAACGACCTGCATCCCGAAGATAAAATTGTAGTTGGTGACCGTGCTTCCCGCGAAGCCTTGCGCATAGCCTATGGACAGGAAAATGCTCCTGCTCCGCAAATTAAGGATTTTAAAGTCAGTGCAGATAAGGTGACCGTGCGCTTTGATCAGGAAGTTATAATGAACAACTCCGAGCTTGTTGGTGTAGAAGGCCTTTACTTTGTTTGCCGCCGCGATGGAGAAATGCCGTTTGCAGGTCCGGACAGCCTTCACATAAAAGCCAGAGGCGACGTTACTGGACCGGACACAATAGAAATAGAAATTCCGTCCCAAATAAAAGAAAGCGGATACCCTGTAAAAGAGCTCCGCTATCTGTGGACCAACTGTCCTGAATTTGTAACGTTATATTCAAAGAACGGTCTGCCAGCGCAACCGTTTATTGTCAGATTGTAATTACTCCCTGCCATCCCAGCAGTATGTACACAGCTTACAATGATCCAGCCCTGTACTGTCCAGCATATCATCAAGACGGTGATAGCGCAGACTTGTAAAGTGCAGCTGCTTGCGGATTTCTTCAAGCATTGCAGCATATTTAGGGCTGTCTGGGTTTGCATATTCGCGCAAAACTTCATCAGTTACGTTTTCGCCTTCAAACTGCTTGATAACGCGGCGTGTAATCAAATCCATTTCACTCTTTGAGCGGCTGAAGTTCAGATATTTACATCCAAAAAGCAGAGGCGGACAGGCAGGACGAACGTGAACTTCCTTTGCACCTGAGTTATAAAGGAACTCTGTAGTTTCACGAAGCTGTGTTCCGCGTACAATTGAGTCATCAATCAAAAGAATCTTTTTACCCTTAATGAGCGACTGAACAGGAATGAGCTTCATGTGTGCAATCAGATTACGCTGCTCCTGGTTTGTTGGCATGAACGAGCGCGGCCAGGTTGGAGTGTACTTAATGAACGGACGTGCAAAAGGAATGTTACTTGCATTTGCATAACCGATTGCGTGTGCAGTTCCGGAATCAGGTACACCTGCAATGATATCAGGTTCAACAGTTCCCTTGTCGCGGTTGGCAAGATATTTTCCGCAGTTGTAGCGCATTGCTTCAACATTTACGCCTTCGTAGCTTGCGGTAGGGTAGCCGTAGTAAATCCAAAGGAAGGTACAGATTTTCATTTCCTTGCCAGGCTGCTGCAAAACCTCATAACCGTCTGCAGTAAGCTTTACGATTTCTGCAGGTCCAAGCTCGTGGCAGTCTGTATAGCCAAGATTTACATAAGCAAAGTTTTCAAAAGAAAAACAGTAAGCACCGTCCTTTTTACCAATCTGAAGCGGGGTGCGTCCAAGGCGGTCGCGGGCACCGTAAATGCAGTCCTTTGTAAGCACCAGCATTGTGATAGAGCCTTTGATTTTGCTCTGAACGTATTTAATTCCGTCAACAATAGTTTTTTCGTGATTGATAAGGGCAACGATGAGCTCGGTCTGGTTGATTTCGCCGCCGCTCATTTCAAGGAAGTGTGTGTAGCCGGAATCCAGAACTTCTTTTACAAGCTCGTCCTTGTTTGTTACGATTCCGACAGTTGTAATTGCCCAGCTTCCAAGATGAGAGTTTACAAGCAGAGGCTGAGGCTCGTAGTCGCTTATACAGCCAATTCCAAGATGACCGTGCATTTCTTCAATGTCATTTTCAAACTTGGTGCGGAACGGTGAGTTCTGAATATTGTGAATTGAGCGTTCAAAACGTCCTTCTTCCGTGTACACGGCAAGTCCACCGCGTCTTGTTCCCAAGTGTGAATGATAGTCAACGCCAAAAAATAAATCCAAAGAACAGTCTGTCTTTGATGCGACACCGAAAATGCCACCCATACTATAGCCTCCGAAAAAGCCCGTCATTGCGAGGATCGCAGCGACGTGGCAATCACTTCTCTATGAGAGTTTTAGTATAGCGAAAACGCGGTTTTTGTGCTAGAATGTTCTATTATGAAAGGAATTATTTTAGCCGGTGGTTCCGGAACTCGTCTTTATCCGATTACAAAAGCTGTAAGCAAACAGATTCTTCCGCTTTATGATAAGCCTATGATTTATTATCCGCTTAGCGTTCTTATGCTTGCAGGAATCCGTGAGGTCCTCATTATTTCGACTCCGCGTGACCTTCCTGTTTTTGAAGAGCTTTTTGGCGACGGAGAATGGCTTGGAATGAAGTTCAGCTATAAGGTTCAGGACAAGCCTCGCGGACTTGCAGACGCCTTTATTGTTGGCCGCGAGTTTATTGGTAACGATGATGTTGCCCTGGTGCTTGGCGATAATATTTTCTACGGACAAAGCTTTACTCAGACTTTGCGCCGTGCCTATGAAACAGTTACAAACGAAAAAAAGAGCGTAATCTTCGGTTATTATGTAAAGGATCCTACTGCCTATGGTGTAGTAGAGTTTGACGCTGCCGGAAACGCCCTTGGAATAGAAGAAAAACCCGCAAATCCAAAATCTAACTATGCAGTTCCGGGCCTTTATTTTTACACAAACGACGTTGTAGAAATTGCCGCAAATGTAAAGCCAAGTGCCCGTGGAGAAATAGAAATTACAACCGTAAACAACGAATATCTTGACCGCAAGCAGCTCAAGGTAGAAAAGCTTGGCCGCGGAATGGCCTGGCTCGATACCGGAACCTACGACGGCCTGCTGGAAGCAAGCAACTTTATTGCCACAATTCAGAAGCGCCAGGGCTTATATGTTTCTTGTATAGAAGAGATTTCGTATAAAAACGGCTGGCTCACAAAGGACCAGCTCCTCGAGCTTGCTAAAGGTTATAAAACTGATTACGGCAGATATCTGGAGTTTATAGCTGGAAATTAAGCGAAGCAATCCAGGAGTATATAATGTCATTTGAATTTAAACAATGCACTTTACCCGACGGCACAAAAATCCAGGGCCTTTACGAAATACAGCCAAAGGTATTCGGCGATGCACGCGGCTACTTTTTTGAAGTATACAGCGAGCGCGACTTTTTTGATGCCGGACTCACCATGAAATTTGTTCAGGATAATCAGAGCGCTTCTACAAAAGGTGTTCTGCGCGGACTTCACTTTCAGACACAGCATCCTCAAGGCAAGCTTGTTCGTGCAGTAAGCGGCCGTGTTTATGATGTTGCAGTTGATATCCGATGCGGTTCCCCAACCTTTGGAAAGTACTACGGCGTAATCTTAGACAGCGAAAAACAGAACGAGTTTTATATTCCTCAGGGATTTGCCCACGGCTTTTATGTTTTGAGCGACAGTGCAGTTTTTGCCTATAAGTGCACCGACTTTTATGACCCAAAGGGCGAGGGCGGCCTTATGTGGAACGACCCGGTAATCAACATAGACTGGAATTCAGTTGCCCCGGGACTTACCCCTCTGCTCAGCGAAAAGGACGGAAAGCATCCTGCCTTTGATATAAATGGAAAATATTTTGATATTAGTGGTAAGTGGATTGCCACGTCGCTGCGCTCCTCGCAATGACGTCATTGCGAGCGAAGCGAAGCAATCCGTATAAGGAGTAATCATGCGTAAACTTAGAAATATACTTATCACCGGTGGTGCCGGCTTTATTGGTGCAAACTTTATTCATTATCTTTTTGGAATGAGCTCTGCCAAGGGAAACATCTTTGGCGATGCTAACTTTGACGGAACTGTAGTAAACGTAGACTGCCTTACCTACGCCGGAAACCTCGAAAGCCTGGCAGATGTAGAAGCAAAATACGCCGGCAAGCGCTATTTTTTCGAAAAAGTTGACATCTGTGACCGCCCGCAGATTGAGCGCATATTCAAGCAGTACGACATAGACACTGTAATTCACTTTGCTGCAGAAAGCCACGTTGACCGTTCAATCCTTGGCCCTGAAGCATTTATGAAAACAAACGTAATGGGAACCTTCACCCTGCTGGATGTTGCCCGTAACTACTGGAAGCGCGAGGACGGCACTCTCCGCGACGACGTACTTTTCCATCACATATCAACCGACGAAGTTTACGGCTCCCTTGGCGAAACAGGCTACTTCCGCGAAGACACACCTTACGACCCACGCAGTCCGTACTCTTCATCAAAGGCAAGCTCAGACCACGTAGTAATGGCTTACTTCCACACCTACGGACTTCCAATCACACTGAGCAACTGTACAAACAACTACGGACCATATCAGTTCCCAGAAAAGCTGCTTCCTCTTATGATTGCAAACATCCGCGACGGTAAAAACCTCCCTGTTTACGGCAAGGGCGACAATATCCGCGACTGGATTTATGTAGAAGACCACAATCGCGCAGTATGGCTCATTGTAAACAAGGGTGTAACCGGCGAAAAATATAACATTGGCGGCGAAAACGAATGGCAGAACATCAAGTTGCTGCACAAGGTAATTGAACTCACAGCAGAACGCACAGGAAAATCAGCTGCAGATGTAGAAAAAACAATTACCTACGTAAAGGACCGCCCTGGTCACGACAAGCGCTACGCCATAGACTGTACCAAAATCAAGACTCAGCTTGGCTGGGAACGCAAAATGACCTTTGAAGAAGGCCTTGCCGAAACTGTAGACTGGTACCTTGGTCACTCAGACTGGATTAACCACATCCTTTCGGGCGACTACAAAAACTGGATCAGTGCTAACTACACCGACCAGGGAAGGTAGAAATACTCCCGACTTTATGGTAAAATAGCCTTTATGAGCGAAAATACTACTTTACAAAACAACGAAACTCAGGAAGACGAAATCAGCCTGCTTGATTTGTTTGCGGTTTTAATCCGTTATAGAAAGCTTATTATTTTTGGAACCCTCATCGTATCCTTCCTTGCAGGGTTGTACCTCTTTGTTGTGCCTGCTGTTTTCAAAAACGCAAATCCACAGGAAGCAAAGGTTACCTATACAGTAAAGGTTAACGCAATTCCTGTTTCTATTATTTCAAAGCTGCCTGGTGGCGAGCGAATTACTCCGCTGTATCTTTCTACTTATAACACACAGCGCTTGCCGTTCCTTGTAGAGCAGTTAAAGGTGCATAAGGTTTTTTCTGATGCCGCAATGACCGACTACGAATTCAATGCCTTTGTTCAGACACTTATAAAGGATAAAAAAATCCAGATTATTGAATCAAAGCTCGGAAACGAATACGACATTCAGTTAACAATTCCTATTGAAAAAGTCTCTGATGCCACAACTCTTGTAAGAAGCATTGTTTATGATACAGAAAAAAATCTTCAGAATTATTATTATCCGCTTATTCAGTCTTTGTTAACAAACACAACAACAGCCCTGGAAAAAGCAAATGCTTCTGTATCCGATGCACTGGCAGTTCAGGAGGTTCAGAACCTTAACGTAGAGCTTCATGAATATACAGATAACTTTACACAATTCCTTGAGCTTCATGATGAGCCGTTTGTAATTCCGGAAGGACGCGGTCGTGTCAAAAAGTTCATAATTGTTTTCCTGGCTTCTTTCTTTATCTTTGTTTTTGCCGCCTTCTGTAAAAATGCCGTTGTAAATATCAAGGCAGATCCTCAGAGCAGCAAGCTTATTCAGGATGCCTGGAAGGCCGGAAAATAAAGGGAAGTTACGGTTCGAGTTTGAATGATTTTAAAGCTTGCTTATAAAAATGTTATTTCTCGCCGTAGTTCCATTGTTATAATTCTATTTGTTTCCTTTGCAGTTTGTCTCTTTTGTGTAGCCAACGCCCTTTTTGACAGTACCGAACAGGGCGTTCAGACAAATTATGTTTCAAGCTTTACCGGCGACCTTATTATCCGCCCAACGGGAAGCTTTCAGCTCAGCCTTTTTGGAGACGAAACTCCTATTACCGGTGAACTCACAGAGCTTCCGCGCGCAGTTCCTTATACCGACCTTATTGAATATATAACCAGTCAGGATAATGTAAAGGCAGCTGTGGGCCAGGTTTCGGGGATGGCAGCAATTGAACACGGCTCCAACCGCTATGCCTCCTATGTTTTTGGAGTAAACGGTCAGGAATATGCCCGCATGATGACCTCCATTCATATTCTGGAAGGTCAACCTTATGAGCCTGGTCAAAAGGGCGTAATGCTTTGTACAAATGCAGTTCAAAAGCTTGGAGTAAAGCTTGGCGATACCGTTCAGTTTGTAGTTACCGACGGACCTTATGTACGAATCCGCGCCGCCCCGCTTACCGCAATTTTTGAATACGAAATTCATAGCGAAATTTTTGACCGCTTTGCCATTGCAGACCCCGACACAGTACGCTCCCTGCTTGATATGACCGACACCATGGATCAGCAGGAGGTTTACATAGACGAAGAAAACATGAACCTCATAGATATGGACATGGATATAGATTCCCTGTTTGATGATGCCGGCGACACCGAATTCTTTTTTGACGAAACTTGGGAAGACGACCTGGCAGACTTTGAAGAAATCGAAGACCTGTCCGCTACCCAAGCCTCCACCTATGCAGAACCTCAGCCTTATATTTCTTCAAACTCCTGGAACTTTATCATTGTCCGTCTGACTCCCGGAACCAAGGCCGACAAGGTTATAAAAAAGTTCAACCGCTATTTTAAGCGCAAGGCCTGGCCGGTTCAGGCTGTAGACTGGCGCCATGCCGCAGGAAGCACCGCACTTTATCTTTACTGGATGCGCATCATCTTTAATATAGGAATTACCATCGTTTTGTTTGCAGGCTTTATAATTGTAAACAACACGCTCATTATAAATGTCTTGGACAGAACTCAGGAAATTGGTACTATGCGTGCCGTGGGTGCAAAAAAGCGCTTTATTTCGCTTGAATGCATGGCCGAAACCTTTATGATGACACTTTCCAGTGGGGTCATAGGCGTGCTTGCGGGAATATGGGGCTGCCGTCTTATAACAAAGGCAAACATCATCTTCCACAATTCATTCTTAATCCAGCTTTTTGGCGGCGACGCACTTACCATTTTTGTAACAGGCGGTAACATTGCCAAAATGTTCCTGCTTGTAGTTGTGCTTGGCATCATAGGCTGGATTTATCCGGTTATTACAGCTGTAAAGGTTAGTCCGGTTACGGCAATGCAGGGGGCCCGCTGATGAAAACTCTTGCAATGTCCTTAAAGTCGGTGCTTTTCAGACGTAAGCAGTATCTTTCGCTCATGCTTGTCTGCTTTTTTGGAGTAGGCATTTCGCTGTTCTGTCTTTTCCTTATTGACGGAATGCTTGGAGCTCTTGAATCAAAGGCCAAAATCTATTACGGAGGCGACCTTCAGTTCTTTGGCGGCAAAGCCCACCTTACAATGTCAAACCAGAATGAAATCATCCAGAAGCTTTACGAGGTTTTCCCGGAAGATACAGTTATTTCCCAGCGCCAGGACCTTGATGCCGACTACGCCGCTTTTTATTTTGAAGGCACTGGCGTTCGTCAGCGTGTAATTAAGGGTGTAGACTTTGAAAAAGAAGAAGCACTTTTTTCTTCATGGAATTATGTAGAAGGCGATGCGCAGGATATCAAGGGAACCAACGGCGTGCTCATCTCGGAGCCAATAGCAAAAATGCTCGATGCCAAGGCGGGAGATTCAATCACCTTCCTTTATAAAATACCGTGGTCTGGCCAGATAAATACCCATGAGCTTGTAATAAGGGGCATTTTTAAAGATTCCAGTCTTTTTGGAATGTACACCTCTTATATGGATATAGACCTGCTCAATTCTGTGTGTAAGCTTGGAAACGGCACCTGCAACCGCATAGTGCTTTATTTTAACGGAGAGTCCCCGACCCAAAAGCAGATTGAACAGTGGCAGAGCCAGCTTGAGCAAAGATTTACAATGTTTGAGCTTACCGAAGATAAACAGTCGTTTTACAACAAGCTTGGCACCTTTGAAGAACCAACCTACGCTTTAATCAAGCTCAGCGCAAATCTTCAGGAGGTTCAGATCCTCATAGACGCCATGAAGCTTATTGCTTCCTTTTTAATCATCATGCTTGTAATAATCATTGTTGCGGGTGTAAGCAGTACCTTCCGCGTAATTGTAATGAAGCGAATAAACGAAATAGGCATTTACAAGGCCATAGGAATGAAGCGCCTTAAGATAAGCGGCATGCTGCTTTGCGAAACAGGACTTCTGGTATTTATAGGCTGCGTTGCGGGGCTCATCCTTTCGCTCGTACTCACCTTTATTGCGGGCTTTGTAAATCTGTCATTCATACCGGCCTTTGATATTTTCCTTACAAACGGAGTGCTCAGGGCCAAGGTTTCGCTGCTTTATTTTGCAATAGTTTCGGCTGCCGTAATTGTAACCACTATGCTTGCTGTTTTGTTTGCTATCAGGAAGTCGGTAAAAATAACGCCGTGTCAGGCGCTTGCCGTAACAGAATAGGAGTTTTTTTATGAAAAGAAGCATCAGATTTTCACTTATCACAGGATTTTTCCTTGTGTTTTTTATGCTTCCTGCATTTTCCATCACAAACAGCGAGGGTCAGAAGCTTTTACAGCTGGCCCAGGACAATTCCGCCTTTTATGAAACCGATTTTTCGGCAAATTATACTGTAGTTCAGGAAAAACCGGGCGAGGGCAAGACCATTACAGAAGCAATTTTGTACCGCCGCGATAAGGCTGGAAAATGGACTATATTGATTACAGGACCTGCCAGAGAAAAGGGCAAGGGCTACCTTCAGTATGATGATAATATCTGGTTTTTTGACCCTGCTGACCGCCGCTTTACCTTTACAAGCGCCAAGGACAAGTTCCAGAACACAAATGCCAACAATTCAGACTTTACGCCTCAGCATTATGCCCGCGACTATTCAATCAAGAGCATGGAAGAAGTAAAGCTGGGCAACCTGGACTGCGTGCTTTTTGAGCTTACTGCAAAGGTAGAAAACGTAACTTATCCAATCCTCAAGCTGTGGGTTACCAAGGATGACGGCCTTGTCCGCAAAAAGGAAGACTATTCGCTCAGCGGCCAGAAGCTTCGTACAACAGCAGTTCCTTCCTACCAGCTTGTAAAGACTGCAGACCGTACTTATTCCATTCCGGTGAGCATGCTCATTCAGGATAACCTTCGCGGAAAGAAAATCGAAGGCAAGGTTCAGTACGAAAAAACACAGATCACTATTAAGAACCCTTCATTTGAAAAAGTGAGCGATACGGTGTATACTAAACCATATCTTGAAATGATGAGTTCTAAGTAATGAAAAGACTTTTTTCAATAGTATTAGCCTTCTCACTGGCTGCAGGAATGCTTTTGACGGCACAGACTGCAGACGACGATTATTCAGACCTTGATGATTTTGACTCCATTTTTACAGACGCCGCACCCGATGTAGAGGTTGAACAGTCCCAGCCGGTTACAGCAGCGCCTGCTCAGTCGACCTCTGCCATTTCGTTTACAGGCCACTTTAACGGCGATGTAGGTCTTTCTGCAATCATAATAGACAAGCCGGATTTTGGCGGTTATATTGCGCTGGACAACACCCTTAAGATGACGGTTCGTCCGGCTCCTGTTGTAAGCATTTACGGGGCACTTGATACCTCGCTTTCAAATAAGTTTTCGCTTGCACTCAGTTATCTTTATTTTGATTACATGATGTTTGACAAGCTTTTTATTTCTGCCGGAAAAAAGAACGTTTCCTGGGGCTATACAAGGCTTTTTGCAAACGGTAACATCATGGCAGATACAAACGGCCAGCTCAATGCTGAATTCCGCCTGCCGTGGAGTACAGGAACTCTAACCTTTGTAGGCGCCTATAACTACGCACTGCTTAGCGGAACTCCTGGCTACCGTGATATTACCTATGCACTGAGCGTAGAACAGACAATCCTTCATACGAGCGTAAACCTTTTTGCAAAAAAATACGGTCAGTCAGAAAAAACAGAGGGCGTTCACAAGCATCCTCTTGCAGGTCTTGAGCTCAAGCGCACAATTTTGGGTTATGATGTTTACGCCCAGGGAGTTGCAAGGCTTGCAGATTACAAAAAGCTTGGCAGCAAAGACGGCTGGGAAAGCGTAACTGCAACAACAGGCTTTTACAAGCTTTGGGATGCCTCAGATCCTAATTTTGGAATTAATATAGAATATCAGTATAAGTGGACACCTGGAGTTCAGTCTCACAAAATCGCCTTGCAGGGCGGAATCAAACGCATTGGCAAAAAGAAAAACATGAAGTGCGGCTTGGACTGGACGCAGGATTTTACAACCAATGACGGCAACGTAACTGCAGCCTTTATTGTAGACGGAGTGTTCCCTTATGCTTCTTGGAAAAATGCAGTTTCTGTAGATTATGGTCCAGCTACAGGAAAACCAAAGTTTACAATCGGTTCAGTAATTTCACTTTCACTTGATTATTAGTCTGACAGCGGTCCGCGCGTAGTCTTAGCCTGTAATTCTTCCGTCACGAATCTTTATTACATGATTTGCCATATTAACAATCTTGCTGTCGTGAGTAGAAAAAATAAAGGTTGTCTGCAGCTCTTTGTTCAGCTTCTGCATAAGCTCAAGGATCTGGTCTCCGTTGGTAGAGTCCAGGTTTGCAGTAGGCTCGTCTGCCAGAATGATAGGACACTTTGTAATGAGTGCACGCGCAATTGCAACACGCTGGCGCTGACCACCGCTTAATTCACTTGGCTTGTGCTTTTTCCAGTCTGTAAGGCCCACAGTTTCTATAAGATAGTCAGTCCATTCTGAAAGCTCTTTTTTGTTCATGCTCTGGGTTGCAGGCGAAGGCCCTATTTCCAGAGGCAGCTGAACATTTTCATATACATTCAAAACCGGAATAAGATTAAAGGTCTGAAAAACAAAGCCCAGCTGCTGTCGTCGCAAATCCGTAAGTCGTGAATCCAGCGCAAAAGGGATGGTCTTAGTTGTGGCAAGGTCAATATCCTTATAAACATCAATCCCGTTCAGAATAACGCTTCCCGAATTAGGCAAGTCCGTAAGCCCGATAATGTTCAGAAGCGTAGATTTACCCGATCCCGACGGTCCCGAAATTGCCACAAATTCGCCCTTCTCAATAGTAAACGAAGCCCCGTCCACCGCGCGAACCTGCACCTTGTCCATCTGATAAATCTTACTGATGTTTTTAAGTTCAACCAAAGCCATGTGGGTATTATACCATATTATTATTTTGTGTAAAAGCCAAAACTATTCCCCTGTTTCCTAAACGCAGGGTAGCTAAGGACGCTTTTGCCGTTTATGCATAGCTGGGTGGAGCCGCCGCCGTCTAGTTCAAGGGCGTGTGTGCAGCCCATGTCTAAAAAAATCTGGGCGCATTGGGCGTAGGAAAGACCTCGGCTTATAAAAGGGATTTCTCCTTCTACAGCAAGTATATAAAGGGTTCTACCGTCTGCGGTTATACCGGCGCCCATGCGTGAATCTGTAATTGGCTGGAAGGTGTCAATAATGCGGGAGTCGCTTAGGACTGTAAAAAAGCCGCCAAAGGCATAGTCGTAGCCCTGTAATAGCTGGTCGGTTTGAGTGACAAAAATAAATGCTTTCCAGCCTTGTTCGTCACGGGCAAAAGCAATTGCGGCATACTGGATAACCGGTGCTGCAAGAACCAGCCCCTCGCAGACATGAACACCGACAATGCTTTCTTTGGAAAAAGGTGTGGCATTTATGGCAACTGTGGTTTTATATTTTGAAGCAAAGCGCGCTGTTGTGATTCGTTTTGTGCGGGTATTTTGTTCCTGAGTTTGTGGAAAACAGGTAAGTTCAAGGCCGGGGGTTGTAAGGTCAATTTTTACGACGTGATAAATAACGGGGAATGAGGAGTCCTTGTAGTCAAAGCGCCAGATTCCGTTCTGAACCTCTTTCCATTCAAAGGTTGTGTCGGCAGGCTCGGTGTTTTGTTTTGTAGTTGCACAGGAAACGGTGAGAAATAAAACTGCGGTTAATGCCAGGGCGGCCAGAAATGCTTTTTTCATTTTTCAAAAAAAATCCCGCCCTTGCGAGCGGGATATCTTCGTCATTGCGCAAGTTTGCAATGCAAACTTGGTAAGCTCTGCGACAGGAGCACAGCGACGTGGCAATCTACTAGTGGATTGCCGCGCTGTGCTCGTAATGACGTTTATGCTTTGTTCAAGCGGCTTTCGAGATCATCCAAGATTTCGTTGAGTTCTTTTGGAAGATGCTTTCCGAATTTTGGATAGTGGTTTTCACGAATATCCTTAACTTCTTTCTTCCAGCCTTCTACATCTACCTTGAGAATCTCTGGGAGAGTCTTCTTGTAGTAGTCTGCAAGACCGTCAGTATTCAAAGCACCTTCTTTTGGCATATAACCGATT
>JAFZYR010000123.1 GCA_017616165.1 Treponema sp. | reverse complement strand
TGATATGGCAGAGGTTGTTCATCAAAATTCGCTCGATGAAGATACGCGTAGATTCTTGCCGGACGAGGTTTTTGAAACTGTTGAAGATGCAGCAGAAACAATTGATTTTTTGATGTCGCAGTATGAAGGAACTGACGGGCCGTTTGTATATCCAGTTCTCTTAAAAGACAAAACGAATATCGGTTATGTGCAGGCAGTTCCAACTGAAAGCGGCATTTGGGAAGTCGGCTATCATATTGCAAAACAGTTTACGGGAAAAGGCTACGCAACAGAAGCTCTTAGCGCATTTCTTCCGGTGATAATGAAACAGCTGGAGATTCAAAAAATCTACGGAATCTGTGATGCCGAAAATGTTGCTTCATGCAGGGTTCTGGAAAAATGCGGATTTAGTTTGGAGTATCAGGGAGCCGGCAAATATCAGGGTAAACAAACTCAGATTAAGAAATATGTGTATGGAGAATAAAGAAATGATAAAAACACTTTTCTTTGATGTGGGATTTACTCTTGTAAATGAAGATGCTGTTTGGAAAAGGCGTTGTAAGGAACAGGCTGCGACAGAGGATGCAAAAAAACTTGGCGTGACTGTTCAGGACATTTATCACGAAATTGAAAAGGTAACGATTGAAGGGCTCCCTCAATTCCGTACGGCAATTGACAGGTTTAAGTTTTCCCAGATGGTGCCGTATCATTCTGAACTTGAAACTATGTATGAAGAAGTCCCGCAGGTTCTGGAGACCCTTGCTCAAAAATACGAGCTTGGTGTAATTGCGAATCAGCTAGATGGCTTAAGGGAACGCCTTGAAAGTTTTGGGATTCTCAAATATTTTAAATATGTAATTTCATCGTGGGATGTCAAAGTGATGAAGCCTGATATCCGCATTTTTGAATATGCACTAAAGGCTGCCGGCTGCCAGCCACAAGAAGCCGTTATGATTGGAGACCGAATTGATAACGACACAGCATCGGCACAATCACTCGGTATGAAAGCCGTATGGATAAAGCAGGGTTTTGGAAAACTTCAGACGGCACTTGCAGCGAAAAATCCACCGGATTATGAAGTTGAAAATCTGACTGAACTTTTGATGATTTTTTAACGGAGAAACGAATGAGTAACATCGAGAACTACAGAAAATATTTTACAAAAGAATATCTTATGGGACCAAACTCGTTCAGGTTGTTGGACGAACTTATTCAGCGAAAACCTGCCGGTACAGTTTTCAACAGAACATTGGACCTTGGCTGCGGATACGCTTTGACTTCAATGTTCATCGCAAACGAAACAGACGCAAAGTCTGTATACGCTTTTGACCTATGGATTCCTGCCACAGAAAACTACAAGCGCATAAAAGAAAACGGGCTTGAAAATAAAATAATTCCGATTCACGGTGATGCGATGGACATGCCTTTTGCGCACGACTATTTTGATGCTATCGTGAGCGTTGATTCTTATCATTACTTTGGCTGCAAGGAAGGCGTGTTTGGCGAAAAGATTTTACCCTTTGTCAAAAAAGGCGGCTGTGTGATGATTGCAATTCCGGGATTGAAAAAAGAACCTGAAGGTGAACTCAAAAACATTTTTGAAACGTGGGCCGAAGGTGATGATTCACAGTTGTTCAAAACTGTCGACTGGTGGGAAAATCTCCTCAAAAAAGAATGCAGCAGCTCCTGTGAAATCTCTGTAAAAGAAGCAGACTGTTTTGATATTGCATGGCAGGAATGGTTTGATTCCGGGCACGAATACGGCATCCGCGACAAAGAGTTTTTGAGTAAGGGATTGGACCAAATCTTGAACTTTATTCTAATCTATGTCAAAAAGAAAAATGATTAATGGAAGTTTAAGAAAGTGAATACAATCTGGTCCGAAAATGTTCAGGGAATCATGACTTTATATTTGAGCCGCAAGCTCAGGTTCGATGATATTTTTTTTGCGAATTACAAAGGCCTCTTTAATATTGATCAGCAAAAGCCTCTTAAGATTCTTGAAATTGGTTGTGGTCCCGGAGCTTTGGCCGAAGCTCTGCACAGGTGGTATCCGAATGCACAAATCACTGGAATAGACAGAGATACAAAGTTTATTGAATTTGCAAAGGATAATATAAAAGGTGTTTCGTTTATAGAAGGCGATGCTACGGCGCTTCCTTTTGAAGATAATAGTTTTGATATCACTATTTCGAATACTGTTCAGGAACATATTGAACCCTCTGCTTTCTGGGGCGAGCAAAAACGTGTTTTAAAATCAGGCGGAATCTGCATTTGTCTTTCGGCAAGAAAAGGAATTGGCTGTGTAGCTGATTGTTTAAATCAAACTAAAGAGGAAGAAGCTTTTTGGAAAACTCAGCCAGATGCCCAGGAGGAGCTTGAAAAATTCCAGGTATGCAGATTTCCAATGTCAGAAGCTGAACTTCCTGCTTCGATGGAAAAGTTTGGATTTACAGATGTTTCCACAGGCTATGCAGCAATAAACCTTACACCCGACAACCCGCACTATTCAAAACAATTTTCCGAAGCAATAATCGAAGCTGGCAGACAATGTGCATTAGAAGCAATCTATTCTACACATTCAAAAGATTCTGAGGCGGTCATTTCTGCAATCAATCAAAAGTATGATAAAAGGCTTAAGCTTTATCGCGACGGAATCAAACAGTGGGACACTTCTGTTTCCGTAACAATGGTCATTCGTGGAAGGAAAGAATAAAGTTGGAAATCCAGAATTTAATTTCACAGCTTTTTGAGACTCTTTCGCTTGGGGATGTTGCGTTGCCTATTGTGTCTGTTTCCGGCGGCTTTATGCACAGGATGTATAAGGTTTGTACGGAGAATCACACTTATGCTGTGAAGCATTTGAATCCGGAAATTATGAAGCGGCCGGCTGCAATGGATAATTACAAAAAGGCTGAACGGCTTGAAGCGATTTTAGAAGAAGCGGGAATTCCGATTGTCCCTGCCCTCACCTTTGATGGAAAAAAGATGCAGGAGTTTCAGGGAAATTATTTTTACATCTTTGACTGGCATGACGGTAAGATAACTGACTGGAATAATATTACGGCTGAGCAATGCCGGAAAGCGGGAAATATTCAGGGTAGGATTCATGCGATTGAAGCAAGGCAGTCTGAACCATTAGAGCCGACTGCTCCCGAACTCAGCACAATCGACTGGAACGAATATATCAAGAAGTCTGCTGGTTCAAATACTGACGCGCCGGCAAAAGAAATCGAGTCTCTTCTGAAAGAAACCCTCCCCCTACTCGACTACGCCCAGACAGAATTAAACAAAGCCCGCCAATCTCTCCCAAACATCACAACAATCATAGACGAAGACATGGACCCGAAAAACGTTATGTGGAAAAACGATGAACCCGTTGTAATTGACCTTGAATGTCTTGATTACGGTAATCCTGTTTCGAGTGCAATTCAACTTTCGCTTCAGTGGTCGGGAATTACGCTTTGTGATTTTGAAGCGGAAAAACAGAAGGCTTTTTTCGAGGGATACATCCAGGCTTACGACAACGGTTTTAGAAATTACAAAAGCGTCTTTGGCCTCACCTATACCTGGATTGAATGGTTGGAGTATAATATCCAAAGGGCGCTGGGTTCCTGCCAGGATAAATCCGAACAGGAGCAGGGACTCACCGAAGTAAAAAACACAATCAACAGAATTAAATACATCCACCATATGGAAGACAAAATAAAAAGTAATCTGGAATTTTAAGGAGCCGCCATGCCGGATAAGTTTTCAAAAGCTTTTATAACCGCACTCAAAAATCACGACACAAAAACTCTGCTTACAATTCCAAAAAGCGATGTTCATAATCATCTTGGAAGAGGCTGTCGTGTTGAGTGGCTTTCTCAAAAAATGAATCACACCTTTGCAAAACCGCCTGCTGTTTTTGAAGGACTTATGGGAATGCAGGACTGGTATGTAAATAACATCAGAGATTACTGCCGCGCCCACGACAACAATCAGACGGATGTTCGCCGGGAAGGTTGTTTTGTAGAAGCAGAAAGAAATCATATTGCACGCTTTGCCCCTGGTTTTTCTGAAACTGATATTGAAGATTACGGCAGCCTCAAAAACTTTTGCGAGTATTATGATATGCTTCACCAAAAGTATTGTCCGGATGCAGTGTATGAGCCGGAGCTTGCATTCCAATCTTACGTAGATATAGAACCCGCGTTGGCAAGAGCAGAAGAATATTTTGCCTCAGGATATTTTAAATCAATTGATGTCTGCTGCGGCGAAGGCTATAAACCTTTTTCTGATTACATCCCACTCTACAAAATTGCAGAAAAGTACGGTGTCTTAAAACGAATGCACGTCGGCGAAACCGGCTCTGCAGATGATGTTGAAGCCGCAATTGAAACACTAGGCCTCGACGAAATACATCACGGAATAAACGCTGTCCATTCTCCAAGAGTAATGAAATTGCTCGCCGACAGAAAAATCACTTTGAACGTCTGCCCTACCAGCAACATCAAATTAGGCTACGCAAAAAGCTACGCTGAACACCCGATTAAAATCCTTGTAGAAAATGGAGTTCCTGTTACAATAAACACAGACGACCTTCTTGTTTTTGACAGCTCCGTCGACGAAGAATATCAGCGCTTATATGATGCCGGAACTCTGAGCGCAGAACAATTGGATGAAATCCGCTGCTGGGGAATTTCAAAAAGATCTTAAAGTACCCTCTCCATATACCCGCAGGTGAACGGGAAGAAATCAAATTTTTCGGTATGAGTGTGAACAAACCCGTGAGCTTCATACCAGCGACGCAGAACCTCGTTTTCTTCCACAATGCCGATTTTCAATTTTGTGCAGTTGTTTCTTTTAGCTCGGGCGATTGCATCATCCAGCAAAGCCTCACCAATTTTCTTATGTCTAAACTCCGGCAGTACACAAAGATTGCTAAGTTCGCATTCAGAGTTCTCCAGAAACATCAGCGAATAATAACCTAGAAGTTTTCCCTCATCAGAAAAATAAGCCATCATAAGCCTGTGCTCATATTCTAGCTGATAGAATAATCGTTCTACTGTAGTTGCAAACGCTGTAAAGCGTGGCGCATTATCAATTGTAAAACCAAACTCATCTGCAACGGTCTTGAAGCTTTTTCTAATTACATTCACACATTCTGCGATTTCGCTTTTATCTATTTCTTTTATCATATTAATCTTTCCTTTTCAAAAATTGATTCCGGCAAATAAAAATTTTTTCATGGCTTCATGTTCCGCCCACATCACTAATTGTTATTAAAAAGATAACATATTTGTTTTATCCTTGCCACAATTCACATTAAAAAAGAAACATTGCCTTCTCGGGCTAAATATAGTACAATATAAAGACTAGGAGATTGCGTATGATTACAAATGTAAAAGAATGCATAAAACCAATATCATATATCAAAACAAATGCTGCTGATATGATGAACTTTGTAAATGAAAAAAAAGCTCCGATGATTA
>JAFZYR010000009.1 GCA_017616165.1 Treponema sp. | reverse complement strand
GATTATTAAGGTCAGTAATCTGGTTATCAAGCTCTTTTTTCTCTTCAGAAAACCTTAAGGCTGCATTTTCAAAGGTAATGCCCATATTCTGAACTATCTTTTTTGAGGCCTTGAGGTATGAGGTTGCGGAGTTTTTAAATGGAATCTTTTCCAGAGGCTCCATAACCGAATTATACTGGTCATAATATTCCTGATACTGTCCCATTCCAAGAACAGTTGTTTCATCTTCTACATTGTTTTGCTCTACAAAGGTTTTAAAATCATAGGCCTGGTCCGGCAAGCCTGAATAAAGTCCTACAACCCTCTGATTTTTATCCTTTGACAAATCCGGGTCCAGCTCTGCAATTTCGGCAAGATATTTCTGCGAAACCTCTGTAACAGAAGACCTGATTTTTTCTGCATTGGTTCTGCGTTCGTCTGCCATTGTAGTCTGCAGCTCGTTGATTCTGGTTTCGTAATCTCTGGAAATTTTATCAATTTCAAGCTGATGTACGCGGCGTTCACTGTCCAGAGCCTGCTCCTGCTGACGTGCAGATTCCAGCTTTGCAGTATCATATTCATCAAGCTGCTTTTTGTATTCTGCAAGCTCGTTTTCGGCAAGAACAATAAGCGGATTATAATATTCTTCTACATGTGTTATTGATTCCTCGTATTCTTCAAGCACCTTCTGTCTGCGTTCTTCGGCTTCTGCAGGCTTTAAGGTAAGGGATTCAATAAGGAACAGGTCGCTGTCACGCTTTTCGGCAGCCTTATTAAGGGCAATTTCCTTGTCGGAAACAAGGTTTGTCCTGTTTTTCATTGCGTTATCATAATTTGTCTGAACCTTGGAAACCGAATCCAGCAGGTTTTTAATATTAAGTCCTTCAAACTCTTCCAGATTTACGGTAATTTCGGAGTTCTGCTTTTCAATACCGGCTGTAATTCCCCAGGCAATAAGAAAAACTGCCAGAAGACTTCCCAGAAGCAGGCCCATTGAAAAGAAGGATCTGTTCTTTTTTGTCTTGGCATATTCCTTTTCCAGATCATAGGAATCTGCAGAATTATTTGTCTGAAGGCGGCTTAATTCTTCATTCAAAAACAGGAGAACTTCTTTATGTCTCTGATCCGGAGTTTCTTTTCCACTCTTTATTTTGTTGTCATTGTCCATATTCCATTCCATCCTTCTGGCGCACCCTTATTTCCCATTCTTTCCATGAATACCTGTGTAAGCTCATCCAGCTCTGATTTTTTAAATTCCTTGCGAGCAGTTTTCCAGTCGCCGTCATAATAGGCCTGCAAGCCCTTTTCGTAGGTTTCATATTTTTCAAGAAGTGTATTATCCATTTCGTTGGTATCAAACGGAAAATAAATCTTCTTTCCCTGAGTTTTTCCTTTAACCTGAACGGTATCAATTTCAAAGAACTTAAAGCGTGTTGTTTCCTGCATAACCTCGTCCATGATATAGGCCGAAACAATTACAGGAAGATGATAAATACGTGTAAGTCCTTCCAGACGAGAAGCAGAGTTTACGTTGTCTCCAATTACAGTGTTTGCCATGTGCTCGTTGGAACCAATGTTTCCGTAGAATACATTACCACCGTCAATACCTACACCAACATCAAGCGAAACAGCCAGGAAAATCTTTTCCTCTGATTCTGTAAGCTTGCGTTTCTTTTCTACTTCCTTACGGCGCATGCTCATTGTCTGACGCAGCTCTGCAGTAGAACGGGTAATATCCCAGGCAGCCTGAATTGCGTTGTAGGATTTACTGCGTCTTGAATCCAGCGTTCCGTAAACAGCAAGAATGGCATCTCCGATGATTGAGCCTACTACACCGGCATTTTCGTGAACATTGTGAATTACCTTGTTATAGTGAACGTTAAGAACGTCAATGATGTCGTTACCAAGAGTTTCTGTACGATAGGTAAAGCTCTTGATATCCGAAAACAGCATTGCAAGCTCGCGCTGACTTCCCTCCAGTCCGATTCCCTGGTCTGTATAGGCCTTGGCAACAACGTCCTTTGGAACAAACTTCTGGAAGGTTCCGAGCAGGTTGTTTACCGAAGAAGAAAGAGAGTTGAACGAGGCCGCAAGATAAGTAATATCATCGTTTTTGGCATGAGACAAATCTATGAGCTCCAGCTGCTTGTGCTGCTGCATTTCGTAAAGATCGTGAGTAATCGTTTTTACCGGACGGAATTCGTGATTAATAATGAGGAAGCCGATAACAACAAAGGCAATAGTAAGGATGATGATAATAAGAAGTGTGTACAGATAAACGTTCTTTGTATTGGCATCAAGGTCTGAGCGTTTTTCGGCACGAATAAGATAGTAGCCCCAGTCTGCCTGATATTTATATACACCAAAATATTCGCCGTCCTTGTTCTGGAAGGTGATGGAGCCTTCTTTTATATCTGCTGCCAGGTCTGCATTAAGCTGTTCAAGCTTTTCGGTGTCATAAAATTCATACCAGTGTGCAAACATATTTGCAGAAGCGGCAAACGGGATCTTACCGTCCGGCATTACACCAATTGCAATACTGTTTTTGTTTGAAAAGCCCGATTCAGCAACCTTTTTAAGTGCTTCTACAGAGCCTTCCTTGTCATCTGAATAATTATAAATCTGAAACTGGTTTGAAGCGTTTGTATAAAGCTCCTTGAGCTGCTCAACCATTATTGTGTTGTTCAGATTGATAATCTGCTTTTTTGAAAGCTGAATTGACAGAAAATTTGTAGCAAAATTTGAGAGAAGGATAATGCTTATAAAAATAAGCAGAATCTTGAGACCCAAAGGTATGATTTTGGTTTTACCAACCTTAGAAAAAAGACCTTTCCTGGCAGACATCAGGGTTCCTCCATCTGTATATCATAGGGGATTTGTACTATGCCATATAATTGTAAATCAATTGAACAAATTTCGCAATCTTATTATTCTTATAATATGAAAAAAATTGATACCGCTGAAGCTTCAAAGCCAGTCACAAAGAAAAAGTCTATTGTCCGTTCCGGGCTCGTGCTTTCGCTCATGACCTTTGCTTCCCGCATCATGGGGCTTATCCGCGAAATGACCAAGGCCTCTTTTTTGGGAACAGGCTTTTATTCTGACTGTTTTTCTGTTGCTTTTTTAATACCAAATCTTTTACGAAAGCTTTTTGCAGAAGGTTCTGTTACAGTTGCCTTTGTTCCTACTTTTAAGTCTTACCTTGAAAAAGGTGATGACGAGCTGAACCGCAGGGATACCCAGGATTTTATAAACTCTACGGCAACCCTTGTTTCTTTTTTAACAACCTGTATTGTCGTTATTGGAATTCTTATTACTCCTTTGCTCATGCCTATTTTCTGTAAAAAACCCCTTGATACAGAGGCTGTAAATTATCTGGAGCAGGTAAAGTACTGGATGGCTCAGAAAGAAGAAATTACCATTCTGACCCGCATAATGTTTCCTTACCTCTTCTTTATTTCTATTGCCGCTCTTTTTCAGGGAATTTTAAACGGCTGTAAGATTTTTGCTCCCTCGGGCTTTACTCCTGTTTTGTTTAACGGAATTGTTGTTCTGGGAACATATTTACTTGCTCCGCACACCGAAAATCCTGCAAGGGCTATGGCAATTGGTACTGTTAGCGGCGGCTGTATCCAGGCAATATTCCAGTGGCCTTTTATAAGAAAAACCGGCTGGCACGTAAGACTTGTTTCTCTGCGAAAAACCTTTTCTAACCCGGGAACCCGCAGGGTAATTGCCCTTGTTATTCCAACAATTATTGGTATGGCCGCCTACCAGCTTAATGATGCAGTCAGTACAGCCATGGCTACCCGTGCCGGCGAAGGAATTTCTTCGAGTCTTGGCTTTAGTCTCAGACTGCAGGAGCTTATTCTTGGTATTTTTGCAGTTACAATAGGTACGGTAATTTTACCGGATATGAGCGGACTTGCCGCACAGGAAAAATGGGAAGACTTTAACAAAATGCTGCTGCAGGCAATAAAGATTATGATTGTAATTTCTATCCCGGTTACAGCCTACTCTCTTATTACAGGCAGAGAAATTATTACACTTGTTTATAAAAACAAAATGTTTGATGAAAAATCTGTGGCACTTACTCTTGGTGAATTCCGCTTTCATATAGCGGGACTTGTCTTTATTGCCCTCAACAGAATAATTGGTCCAGCCTTTTATGCCCAGAAAAATTCCAGACTGCCTACCCTTGCCGGAATTATATGCTTTGGCTCAAATATCCTGCTTGTACTTATTCTGGTTAAGCCTTTTGGCGGAAACGGAATTGCTGCTGCCCTTAGTATTGCAAGTCTTATAAACACCATATTCCTTTTTGTTTTTATGAAAAAACTTGGAACAATCCAGACTGGAAGCCTTGCAAAAAAGACTATCCTTTACAGCATAAAAATCCTTGTTATGTCTGTAATTGCCGCAGTGCCATGCTGGTTCTTACGCCCCCTTCTGCTCAAGGCCTTTGAAGGCCACGGAAGACTTATAAGCGCAGGACTCCCGCTTGCAATACTTGCAGTTATTTTTGCAGTCATTGGTGTGCTGGAGCTGGTGGTTACAAGAGACAGCATCGTGACCGCCGTCATTGCGAGGAGCGCAGCGACGAAGCAATCCACAAAAAAGGAAACATTATGAAAGAATACACCCAGGATCAGATGAAAAGCATTTATGAAGCTCGTCGTGCACGCATTGCAGCTTACCTTACCGAAAATGGTATTGGCGCTGCAGTTTATATAGACTCAGAGGAGCACCGGGACCCTGCAATTCCTTACCTTACAGGGCACAACTGTGATGCCATTGTAATAATTTTCAGCGACGGCTTTACCTATCTTATTGCCTGGGACGAAATCCTTGCAAAAAAAATTGCCTTCTGCGACAAGCTGGTTCCCTACACCCGCTACAAGAACAAGGATATTGATGCAGTACGTGCAATTTTAAATGTAGGCTATACCCACGGAGTAAACAGCAAGGTGGAGCTTCCGCCATATCTTACCTACCCTCAGTACCTGCATTTTATTGATGCACTTAAAAACTATGACTGCCGCTGCAAGGAGGATGGAGTTCATAAGTTTACCGTGGACTGCCGCGTATGCAAGGACGAATACGAAATTGAATGCACCCGCGAGGCTGCCCGCATAGGCGACCTGATTGTAGATAAAATTGAAGAAGGCATAAAGGATGGCAGCATAAAAACAGAAACTGACGTTGCCCTGTTTATTGAACGCGAATGCCGCGCACATGGCTGTGAACGCACAGGCTTTGACACTCTTGCCGCCGGACCGGAACGCAGCTTTGCAATACATGCTTTCCCGGGCTACACAAATGCACCGTGGCCGGCAAAGGGACTTTCAATTTTGGATTTTGGAGTTGTTTATAAGGGCTACACCAGCGACCAGACAATTACAGTTGCAAAGGGCCGCCTTACCCCTGAACAGAAAAAGCAGCTGACTCTGGTGCAAAAAGCCTATGACGAATGCCTTAAGCTGTATGTTCCAGACCGTGCAATTCAGGATGCAGCAAAACGCGCCGATTTAATCTTTGCCGCCGAAAAACGAAAAATGCCGCACACACTGGGGCACGGCATAGGACTAGAGATTCACGAATACCCGCGTGTAAGCACCAAAACCCCGTCCGACGTATTGTTCAAGTCTGGAATGATTCTAACTCTTGAACCCGGCCTTTACGACGAAACCATAGGCGGCACAAGGCTGGAAAATGACATCCTCATAACCGAGACCGGTCATGAGGTGCTTACGAAGTCCAGGATTATTTACATAAAGTAGATTGCCACGCTTCGCTCGCAATGACGGGGAGATTTAGAAAATCTGAATACTATTTTCTGCGAGCTCTATTCTCTCAAGCACGTTGTCTATGCGGTTGCACATTGCATCTGCCAGACATGGATCCTCAAGCCCTTCTGAAAGCTCTTTCATATACTTAAGAACCTTACGCAGCTCGTGGTTTGTAACCAGGAACGGCTTTTGCATATCAATGACTGAATCTTCTTCTCCAAGAACACCGGCCTTTTTAAGCGACTGTGCAGTTTTTAAGAGCCCCGGAGTTCCGGACATTTTTGCAATAAGGTATTCAATTTCCATGCGTACAGGGCTTGCCATAAAGGCTGCCTTTTCGTCTTCCGGCAGGTACTGGCAGAGCTCAAGCAGCTTTTTGAACAGCTCAATTTCTTCTGCATTTTCAAGCGCAGTGTCGTCGTCTGCAAGAATCTTTTCTATTGTAGGGAGCAGCTCTTCGGCTGTACTCAAAAGGCTCTTTGCTGTTGGGCGGCCGTCTTCAGAAACAAGGCGTGCGTTTTCTTCTTCAAGCTCGGCAACCTTACGGCGCATTTCATCCATTTCACCGGCATGCTGTTCTTCAAGCTGCTGTCTTTCCTGTTCATACTGCTCTTCCATCTGAGCAATCTGTTCATCCTGCTTCTGTATAATCTGATCCTGGGCATGTGCATTATGCTGTGCAATTTCGTTTGCGCGCTGAACCGTATCCATTGCCATACCGGCAGCATCCATCATAGTTGTTGCATAAGACTGAGGAGTCTGTGGAGGCGTTGCCGGAGGTATATCTGCAGGAGCCGGTTGTGCCGGTGCAGCAGGTGGTACATTGGCAGGTGGTACATCAGAAGGTGCATTGGCTGCCGAAGCAAAAGGATCCGGCATCTTATTTATATCAAAATCTTCTTCTTCATCGTGAACATTTGTATCATCAAACTGGTCAAAATCAAAGCTGTCGCTGTCTACATTGTCCAGCATATCAGAAACACTAGGCTCTTCTTCGCGTTCTCCGTCTCCGGTAAACTTAGGCTCACCAAAGCCGGCAGAGGTATCGATAGGGCCGATATCTTCTTCATCGTCGCCATTGCCTGAACCCGAGCCAGAACCAGAGCCTTCACCGTCTCCAGCTCCATCTCCGCTTCCAGAACCATCGCCACTGCCTGAGCCGTCTCCATCACCGGAGCCACCCTGCAAAAGCTTTTCCTTGTCTGAAAGAGGTTCGTCTTCTACCTCAAAAGGATTTACTTCTTCATCTTCCTTAAGACCTTCGTCATCAAAGAAATCTTCTTCTTCCTCCTGCAGAGCCTCCTGCATAGGAACATTATCTCCAAGACTTCCAAAGTCAAAGTTTTCGTCTGTTGTGTTTTCTTCTGCGGCAGGTGCAGCCTCTGTTTCTTCTGCTGCTTCTACTGCAACCTCTTCTACCTGAGGCTCAGGGATAGGCTCTTCATCAAGAACAACCGGCTGTTCAGACTGTGCCATAAGGCTTTCTATCTGCTTGTCTGCAAGAACATTTGGACGGCGCAGGTTACGGCTCTTGTTGTAAGATTCAATGGCCTCGGGAATATTTCCTTCCTTGGTGTAAATCTTACCAAGCATATTGTAGCCGGCAGGATTACGCATATCCAGGGCAACAAATTCCTTTGCCTTCTGTTCTGCATGCTCTGTCTTTCCAACCTGATTCAGGCGGTTTGCAGCAGACAAAAGATGGTCTTTATAGTTGCGGTTAATGTCACCGATTTTTTTATAACACTGTTCTGCCTGTTCTTCTTCGTCATTACAGATAAGGTACTGACCATACAAATCCAGAACCTGAGGGTCTTCCTTATCTTCGCTGTAAAGCTCCTTTACGTTTGTTCCGGCGGCATCAATCTGGTTTGCAGAAAGAAGAGTCTGAACATAGCGCTTTTTTAAGTCCTTGTCATCAGGTGCAATTTCAAGGGCATCAAGAACATTTTCCAGAGCCTCCTGAGGCTTTTCACCCTTTTCAAGAGCATCTGCAAGCCCCGCAAGAATCTGAATATCCTGATCATCAACCTTTTTTGCACGCTTAAAGGTTTTTTCGGCAGAGTCAAAGTCAAACTGCTCCATGTAGATTTTTCCCAGCATGGAAAGCAGCTTTGTATCATTCGGATAAAGCTCAATGGAATGCTTTACAAGGTCCGAGGCTTCTTTAGATTTCTGGCACTTAACCAAAAGACCACTAAAGTCCTTTATGGCATCTACCCAACCCGGCTTAGCCTTGAGTGCATTTTCGTAGCAGCGGATTGCATCTGTATACATCTTTGCCTTATCAAAACAGCGGGCAAGATTGTAATTCAAAATAGGATGATTTGGGTCTATCTGAAGTCCGCGTCTAAAGGCAGCAATTGATTTCTGGTAATCCTTTTTTTCAAGGTAGATTGCACCCAGGTGATTGTAGGCAAGAACATCAGAAGGGTTTTCGTTTACTACAGAAGAAAAGGCTTCTATGGCATCATCCCAGTTTCCCATTTCGCGGTAGGTAAAACCAAGATTGTAATTTACATCGGCAGACTGACGGCCTTCATCAACGGCGCGTTCAAGAATCTCGATTGATTCTTCATAGCGCTTAAGACGACGGTAAATAGCACCAAGACTCGTCATTGCGTCAATATAATGAGGATAAAAAGTAATTATCTGTTCGTAATATGGAATAGCCTTGGCATCCTCTCCATTTTTTACATAGATGGAACCAAGCTCCTTAAGGTAGTCTACGTTTGAAGGGTCATCCTTTAAAAGCTGCTTGTACAATCTTGCAGCAGTAGGAAAGTCGCGTGAAATTACCGCACCCTGAGCTCTTGTGAGCATAAGATTTTTTTCGTTTACATTATTAACAAATGTTTTTGCCATAGTTTACTCTCTTCTACATTATGCTATTTTCCAAGTCTCTGCAAGGGGCGTGCATACACTTCTTTAGAAAGTGGGCCGGTTATTCTGTCATCCAGTGCCGACCATGACGCAACTGCAAAATAATAGATTTTTCCGTTTTCAAGGCCGGTAAGTGTAAAGGTGGTTGTATTGCCTACATTTACAGGCGACGGGCCTTCAACAGCAACACGTCCAAGATATTCGCCCGGTCTGTTGCCATAAAAAATGTAATATCCGCCGGCAGTTTCATCTACCGAATAATTCCAGCTTAGAGTTACGCTGCCGTTTCCTGCCTGAGCCTTTACGGTAAATGGTGGCAGTGGCAGAGGAAGCTCTTCAAAATCGAGTGTAAGTGTGGTTACTGATGGAGAAACACTTCCGTTTCCATCCGGATAAAGCTCGCAGGCAACCTGAAAATACATTCCGGACACGCCGCTAATATCTTTTCCGCTTTCAACAGGCTTCCATTCAGGATAAGAATCTGTCCAGTTAAAGTAATTGTCTCCGGAGCGTACAAAAAAGCTTATTTCTGTCTGCGACGGTACGTTCATTTCGGCAGTAAGGGTTTTGAGCACAGAACCGGTTGAAACAACGATAGGCTGGGTTTCAAAGCGACCGCCCATAGGCTTGTAAAGCATTCTTCCAAGAGCACCGGCAGCCTCTGCAGACTGATAGTCAGGCGGAGTATAAGGTCTGCGCAGTATTCGTATTTCGTCTATTTTTCCGGTAAATTCCTTGCAGAATTCAACCATGGCAGGAGTTCCCATTACAACAAGGGCAACTTCACCGCTTTCTTTTCCATTTGAGGTTACATAAATTAAATCTTCGGTTATTCCGTTTACAAGATATTCAAGTATTCCTGTTTCGCAGTCGTAGGAAAGTGCATGATAAGACCAGGTATCGGGAATTATATTTGAGGTACCGCTAAGATGTATTTCTCCGTTGCCGTCAGGTCCTGCGTAGCTGTCAAAAAGGTTTGAAATAGTCCAATCCAGGTGACCGCCTTCAAAAATACAGTTCAAAAGCTGATAAACCAGGCGTCCGCGTACATTTTTGGACGATTCCCAGTTCATTATTACTTCGCCGTTTTCTCCAAGCGACGGACAAAGCCAGAATTCAATAGAAAAAGAGCCCATAAGGCCTTCGGAACCAAAGAAAGTGCCAGGTTTTCCCTGAATACTCAAGCCTCCGATGTTACGGCTGAGTCCTGCAGACTTTTCAAGAAGCGAATCATTGGAAACCTTAAGGTTATTTGATACAACCTCGTAGGCTCCTGACGAAATAGGGTTATCCTGCTTTTCAAAATCGATGAGAAGATCGGTGTATTCGTCAAAAACGAAGGAATTTGTTGCAAGCTCAATGCAATCATAGCCGAATCGGCCCTTTCCCGTGGTGATATTATCTTCATATCTAAAAACAGGCCAGCCGTTTTTACCACCGAGAACAATCTGCTTTGATTCTGCAAATCCAGATGCCGCGCAAATAGTAAGCAATGCGCCGGCAAAAGCAATCATAATTTTTTTCATATAGGTACCTGCTTAGACTATCGGCAAAATATAAAAAAATTTGATATAATTTTTATATGGATCTTCACGAAACGGCATTAAAGGCTCCTCAATCAAGCGGCGTATATTTATGGCGCAACGAAGAAGGCACCATCATATATGTCGGCAAGGCAAAAAACCTCAAAAACCGTCTGTGCTCCTATTTTTCGGGCCAGCGCACGGTAAAAACCAGGCTTTTGGTGTCTCGTGCAGCCTCCATAGAGTACATAACTACAACAAACGAATACGAGGCTTTGTTACTCGAAAATAATCTTATCAAGCAGCACAGTCCGCGCTACAACATCTGTCTTAAGGACGGAAAATCCTATCCTGTTCTGCGTGTTACCAACGAGGATTTCCCAAAAATATTCAGGACAAGGCGCATTCTTCAGGATGGCTCAACCTACTTTGGTCCCTACCCTAACGTAAATGCCCTTGATACCTTTATAGAAAATATTTACCGTCTGTATCCGGTAAGACACTGCCGTACCCTGCATAAGCGCGAAACTCCGTGCCTGTACTATCACATGAAGCAGTGCAAGGCTCCATGCTGCGGTAAAATTGATAAGGATGAATACAATAAATATATTGAAGAAATAACGCAGCTGCTTTCGGGACAGGCAGACCAGACCATAGAAAAGCTTAGTGCCGACATGAAGGCTGCCGCTGCCTCCCTGGATTTTGAAAAGGCTGCACGACTGCGCGATGGAATTAAAGCCCTTATGATTTTGCAGAATCAGAATATTGTAGAAAGCTTTGATTCCGAGGACCGCGACTACATTGCCCATTACAGCGAAGGTGAGCTTGTAAGCTTTACCGTGCTTAAGGTTCGTGGCGGAAAGCTTCTTGGCCGCGAAAATTATCGTGTAGAAAGTCTGAACGAGGATGATGAACTGCTTGCAGAATTTATGTCTGCCTATTACGAAGATTCCAAGCAGCTGCCTCCAAGTATTTTTGTTCCTACAGAAGCTCAGTGCGATTTTATAAACCGATGGCTCAGCGAAGCAATGAAATCCGACACCCGTGTAATTGTTCCCGGCGACAACGACCGGCGCGATATTGCTGCCCTTAATATGGCAAGGGAAAATGCACACGAGGATATTATTCGTCGTCTTCGTGACCGTGGAGACACTCCTGCAATGGAAGAGCTTAAAAACCTGCTTGGCCTTGATACCCTGCCGGTACGAATAGAAGGCTTTGATATTGCGCACATCGGCGGAAAGTTTCCGGTTGCATCACTCATCAGCTTTTATAATGGAAATCCGGATAAAAAGAATTACCGCTACTTCAGGCTTAAGAATACGGACGGCATAATTGATGACTTTGAATCCATGAGGGAAGCAACCACCCGCCGCTACACGAGGCTGCTTAATGAACAGGCAGACCTTCCCGATTTGATTATGATAGATGGCGGTATTGGTCAGGTAAATGCAGTAGAAAATGTATTGAACTCCCTGAACCTTGATATTCCTATTGTAGGCCTTGCAGAAAAAAATGAAGACCTGTATCTGCCGGGAAACTCTACACCTATACGACTGCCGCGACGCAGTGACGGACTTAGGCTTTTGCAGCGTGTGCGTGATGAATGCCACCGTTTTGCTACAAGCCGTAACCAGCAGCTGCGTACAAAAGAAAATACAGCTTCTGTTTTTCTGGAGCTTCCGGGGGTTGGAGAAAAACGTGCGGCTGCCCTGCAGAAAAAATTTATTACTCTTGAAGGACTTGCCTCTGCAGAAGAAAGCGCTGTTGCCCAGTGCCTGCACATCAAAAATGCACAGGAGGCGGCAGATATTCTTTTAGCTGCAAAGGAGCTGTTATCACGCCGTCAGGAAAAGAAGGATATTCAGAAAAAGTCTCTTGGAGCAGCCGGTACTACAAAGGAAAAGGCCGCCGAAGCAAATTATATTTCCAGTCTTGCAGATCTGGCACTTGGACTTGAGGTTGCAGACAAGGAGGGTGAAGAATGAATAACCGCATTTTTGTTCCCCCAAAGGAGATGGCCGGTATCTTTAAGGAATACCTTAAGGACGACAACAACATTTTTGTCTTTTCTACCGATGTTGTCATGAACTCCTGGATTGACTGGTGTGTTATAAATCCGGACGAATCGGGAGCTTCTGCAGTACCGCTGGAACGCTTTATTTCGTGGGATAAGTTTAAGGGAAATTATGTCAGCGCCAGTGAGCCAGATAAGTCTCCGATCCCTGCCCTTTTGCGTAAGCTTTTTGTCCGAAGCCTTATTCAAAAAAATGCAAAGGAAAAGTTTTTCAAAAAGATAATCAATCCGGAATTTGCACAGACAGCTGCTTCGTTTACCGACTGGATCTGCAGAATGCTGCCTTCTCTAAAGCTCTGGAACAAGCTGATGTTTGAAAATCCAAAGGGCTCGGAGCCTGCTGTTGAACCCGACGAAGAGGACCAGGATTACAAGGCCCTTTACGAGTACTACAAAGCTTTTTTAGATGCCAACAATTTTTTTGAACCTGCCTGGGTAACCCCGGATTTTAAGGGAAGCGGCAAAAAAATATTTATCATATATCCGGAGCTTCTGGAGGATTTTGCAGACTATATAGAGGTTTTTGAAGGCTGCCCTGACATCACTCTTATATTGCTGCCTGAAGAAAAGGAAGACGAACCTCATCCGGAGTGCATAAAGTATTCAGACTCGCGCAAGGAGCTGAGAATGGCCATCCTTGCAATGCGAAAGCTTATTTCAGAGGGCAAAGCAAACTGGACCGACATTACACTTAGTGTTCCTGATCTTAAAACCTATCGTGATTATCTTGAACGCGAGCTTAAAGCCTACTGTGTGCCTTTTGTAATAAGGGCAGGCTTTCCTCTTACTTCAAACTGTGCAGGAATTATTTTTAACGAGCTTTGGGACTGCTATAATTCCAGCTTTTCTTATGACAGTGTACGCCGGCTTTTGCTGGATAACTATATTCCATGGAAAGCTCAGGACAAGGAAGTCCGCGAAAACCTTATACGCGAAGGTCAGAAGCTTCGTTGTATCTGCGGCTACGACACTCCGGACGGAAAGCATGTAGACATCTGGAAGGAAGCGCTTTCGCACATAAATCGTGATGAACGTGAATACACCTTTTACACCCAGCTCAAAAAGGATGTAACGGCCATCTGCAAAAGTAATTCCTTTGCGGCAATCCACATGGCCTGGATGAGCTTTAAGGCACGCTACCTGGAGGAATCAGAATTTTCCGAAACTGCAGATAAAATCATAAGCCGTTGTATTACCGAGCTCAATGCTCTTATTGCAGTTGAACGCGATTTTTGCGAGCCGCTCAAGCTAATGGTCGAAAATCCTTATGAGTTTTTTATAAACGAGCTTTCGGCCAAAACCTATACTCCGCAGAGCACGGCAATTGGAATTTCTGTTTTTCCATACAAGCTTTCAGCTGCAGCAAATTTTAAATATCAGTTTGTGATTGACGCAAGCCAGAACAATATTGAGCTTCCGTTTAAGAGACTTTCGTTTTTGAATGCCCGCAAACGTACTCTGCTTAAGCTCACCGACGAAGATAAAGTCTTTAATTCCTCAATGGCTTTTATAAGGCTTTATGCAAAAGGCTCGACCAGCTCTGACGCCCATGGTCAGCTTCCATTTTTCTCCTGTGCCGAAGACACCTTTGCAGGCTTTGCCATTGCACACACTTATCTGAACACAAAGAGTGAGCAGAATTTTAAGCCTGTGCTTGAGCAGCTTGAACAGGAGGATTTTATACAGGGAGAAAAGAGGTTCTTTCTTGAGGGCCCTTCGAGAGCCTCAGGGGTCCCGGGCGATATGGGGGGCCTGAGCCTGTCGAAGGCCCAGAAGGACCAGTTCACATACTGGGACAGTCTTAATCAGGACAGAACCGGCGAACAGCGTGAATACCAGATTCCTGCCTCCCTGCAGAAAATGATTGAAGACTTTCTTATCCAGAACAGAAACAAGCACAATCCTAGTCAGGAAAATGCAAAAATCACTTTGTCACAGTCAGACATGAAAAAGTTTTTTCCTTGTCCGCGCAAATGGATTTTTTCTACAGTGCTGGCTCTGGAAGGCGACAGTCTTTCTACCTCGCTCATAGGGCGCTACGATATGGGAAACCTTCATCACAAGGTGCTGGAGCTTTACGGCCAGTATCTTATGAAAAATAATCTTGCCCTGCCCGCAGTAGATGATAACGACCGCTTAGATAATCAGCCGGAGCTTGTAATGCTGCTTGCAGGTTTTGCTCAACAAGCCATCAATAATCCGGATGAAGAGTACAGCAAAAGCCCGCTTACAGTGCAGATGCTTGAATCGCAAATCCCGGCAATAGTAAAAACAATTATTAACTTCCTCCAGAACTTCTGCAAAAAGTTTTCGGGCTACAAGGTTCGTGGCGTAGAAAAATGGTACGGCGGCAATAATCAGAACCGCAGCTGGAACTACACCGGAAAAATTGACTGCATTCTTACAGCGGGGGACAACAATCCGGGCGACACAGGCTGGACAATCATAGATTACAAAAACACAGTTTCGGCCATGCCAAAGCAGTTTGAAACAAGAGTTTCTGAAGAAGGAAGCCTGCAGGATTTTCAGATGCCTATGTACATCACGCTCATGCGCGAAAATGAAAAGGTAAAGGAAATAAGTCTTGCAGCCTTTTATGCAATTAATTTTGGTACTACGGGCCAGAAAAATATGTTTGTTGTTGATGAGTCGAATAAAAATAAAACGCTGGAAGATTACGAAGCAACAATCAAAACCTTTGAGCTGTATGCAAAACAGTTTACAGAATGTGTGCAGAACGCGCAGTATCCGCTTGAACAGGTAGACACCTTTGAAAACTGCAGCGGCTGTGAATATAAATCTATCTGCCGCTTTAATTACACAATTGCAGGGAGGACAAAATGAGCCAGGAAGTGTTAGACCAGAACCAGTACGCATACCTTGACCTCCTTGAAAAAAAGCTGGACAGCAAGCAGAAGACTGTATGCTGCAGAACAGGCAATACGATTGTAGCAGCAGGTGCAGGCTCCGGAAAAACCCAGGTGCTTGCAACGCGCTTTGCCTGGCTTGTAATGTCACAGGGAATCCGCGCCTCACAAATCCTTACGCTTACGTTTACAAAAAAAGCGGCAGGAGAAATGTATGAGCGAATCTATAAAACTCTTTCATTTTTTGCAGAAAACCCGAAAACTCCTGCGGTTGAAAAAAAGCGGGCGCAGACCGCTCTTGAAGAATTTTCCGAAGCACACATTCAAACCCTCGATTCCTACTGCAATTCAGTTGTAAAGCAGGCTGCAAACCGTTACGGAATACGCCCGGACTTTTCGGCCGGAGCAGGCGACGCCCTTGAAGATATAAAAAAGCTTGCACTGCCCTATGTTTTTTCAAACAGAAAAAGAGTCTGCGTTCAGCAGTATGCCGATGCCGGAAGGCTCGAAGATTTTGCCTATGATATTCTGGCCAAGGCTGTCAGCGAATACACAACCCTGGCAGATCCGGCAGATTATTTTTCATCAAAGCTGGAAGATCAAAAAGCAGCACTCATCAAAAACTGGAACGGGCTCATCTGTGCATCTCCTGACGGCGAACGACCTGAAAACACAACAGGACTCAAGACAATTATTTCCCAGATTGTTCCCGCTTATGCAATGGCACAGCAGGTTTCTCCGGGAACAGTTTTTATAAACAGCACACTAACACTCATAGATTATCTTAGTTCTATGACGCTGCTACATGCACAGGATATTGACGGCATAATTGCACAGATTCCAATGCTTGAAAAAGCCCGGGACATATTAGATACAATCAGGCTCCCTGGTGGAAAGATAAAGCCTGAAGTTGAAGACTTTAAAGATTATATAAGGCTTTTGCGTCAGGAATTTGAAGTAATAAATTCTTTCTGTACCTATGTAGGCCAGCTGGATGACACCCGGGACCTTTATGAAATGTTTGATGATTTTACCCGAGTTGTAAATGAATCTAAACGTCAGACCGGGAACCTTACCTTTGCAGACATCTCGGAGCTGGCACTTAAGATTTTAAATGAACAGGAAGATATAAGACTTGCAGAACAGGCAGCTTACGAAAAAATAATGATTGATGAGTTTCAGGACAACAACTCAAAAAACCGTGACCTTCTCATGCTGCTTGCAGATGGAAAAGAAAAACTCTTCTTCGTCGGCGACGAAAAGCAGTCCATCTATAAATTCCGCGGGGCAGATGTTTCGGTTTTCAACAATCTTAAGTATGAGCTAGGCCCCGATGCCTTTTTGCAGATGAACTACAATTACCGTTCTGCAAACGAGCTTTTAGCAATTTTTAATCACATATTCGGCGACAATAATTTGATTTTTGATAACACAACCACAAGAGACTTTGAAGCCAGATATACTGTTCCGGCAATTCAATACGACCCTGCAAAACAGCAGGAGGTTCCAGAAGCAAAATTAGACGAGGAATCCAGAAAGCTCCTTTCAATTAAGCTTTTTGATCCAACCGATCTGGACAAGGAAAAATTCTTTAACACAAAGGATCAGCTTGCAATTCATATTGCAAAGGAAATTGTGCGTATAAGAACAGAATCAGAAAGCCGTCATGTGGTATTTCCTTATTCAAGCTTTGCTGTTCTTGACCGAGGCCGTACAGACCGCCGCTATCTTATAAAATGGTTTAATGTATTCAACATTCCGTACACACTGGATATGAATACTTCCATTTTTTCTGACGGACCAATAAACGATATTTACAATTTCATTCAGCTGTGTGTTTATCCTCAGGATAGAATTTCAAAGGCAGGTTATCTTGCTTCTCCGTTTGCAAACCTTAGTGAACAGAGTGTAGAAGCCGTGCTTGCAGGAGAAGACCCTGAGCAGTGGACAGATGAAAATGAAAAACAAAAATACCGCCGCGCCTGGGATTTTTACGAGACACAGCGCATTCTTACCCTCAGCCGTCCGCTTACAAAAACGCTTGAGGTTTTGTGGAATGACTGCGGTTACCGTTACGAAACAATGCTGAGTTATCGCAAGAATCTTTATGCCGAACAGTTTGATATGCTTTTTGAGCTTGCCCGACAGACAGACTTGAATGACAAGGGTATTGCCTGGTTTGCCGACCAGTTGAGTCAGATTAAGGATAAGGAAATTTCTACCTTTGGAGATGATGTAGAAATCAATATTGACGAAATAACCTACCCTATAGAAAAAGGCGATGCTGTAAACGTAATGACAATTCATAAGAGCAAGGGCCTGCAGTTTGAATATGTTTTTGTTTACGGTATTACAGATGTGACCAAGCGTTCGAAGGATTCTCAATTTTATTTTGATAAAGAAAACGGCCTTACAATTAAACCTGTTGACGGCAGCAAAAATTTCTTTTATCTGAGACAGGAACAAAGAGCCATGCAGGAAGAACTTGCAGAATTCCGCCGTTTGATTTATGTTGCCATAACCCGTGCCGAGCTTAAAGTACAGATTGTGGGCAGCTGGAAAGAGGCTCAGACCGATTCAGACACAAGGGAAGATTCCTTCCATCTTATAGAAAATATGGTCCGCTTTTATTGCGCCGAGGGCAGTACTGTTAAACGTCCGTTTGCATTTTACAAAATAGAACCGGTTGCCCGCGAAGAAATGAAGGAGCTGCTTTTTGATTCAAACAAATCTGAAAATGAAAAAACGCTGCTGGAGCTTGCAAGGCAACTGTACCAGAACGAGCCGTCAATTAATTATGAATGGCCCGAGTCTAACAGAAAAACTCCTTCATCACTGGAAAAAGAATATTCCGCTCGCGATGCTCAGGATGGTGACAGCGGTAAAAGCTTTGATTCTCCGGAAGACAGTCTTGAAGTCACTGCTTTTACAGCCGCCGATTTTGGAACCCTTGTTCACGCATTTTTAGAAGCCCAGGCAAAGGGCATTCCATGCGACAAGTATATGCCTGAAGCAAAGCTGCTCAAAAATCTTCCAGACAGCCCGGAGGTTATGAAGCAGATTCTGGATTCCTGTAAGTCTATGTGCCGTTCTTTTGCACAAAGCGATTTGGGTAAGGCTCTTGAAGAATGCAAATCTGCAGGTCGCTTTTACCGCGCAGAATGGGCCTTCCGCATGTTCTTAGACGGTTATATTTTCACCGGTTCCATAGATTTGATTTTTGAAAATGCCGACGGCATTTACACAATTGTTGATTATAAGTCAGACAAAGAAATTGATGTAGAAAAATACCGCGGCCAGCAGGACTGCTACAGAAAAGCCGCCGCCAAGCTGCTGAAAATCCCGGAAGATAAAATCAGCTGTTATCTGTATTTCTTAAAGCACAATACTGCGCAAAAATTATAACAGTCCAACCACCCACTCTGCCAGTGCAACAAAGGTAGGAATTGTCAGAATACAGAACATACTCGTAATTGTAACAATAAGGCTTGCAAAGGATTTGTCGTGGTCAAACACAACTGCCAGCCCCGGAATTGTTGTTGCAACAGGACACATGGAACAGATGTAAATTGCAAAGAGCAGCATCTTTATGTCCTGCATGTTTATGCAAAGCTTATAGACAATCACAATTACAACAAGGTTACAAAGTGACGCAATGACAAGACGGAACAGGGTTGTTTTGATTACACGCGCAATGTATTCCCTGTCAAATTCAAAGCGGGCAAAAAGGATTCCGAGCAGCAGCATGGCCATTGGAGTGTTTATATCTGCAATCATTACGATTGGCTTACGCACGAGCTCGGGCAAATCAAACGGCAGGCAGAAAAGTATAAGGCCAATCGTTACTGCAATGATATTCGGGTTTGTGATGATTTTTTTGATGTTGGTAGTACCGCTCATCTGATAGTAGCCGTAGGTCCAGATGAGGACATTGAAAATGATGAGGTAGCCCATAAGGTAGAAAACACCTTCGTCACCAAACACGCCGCGGATCAACGGGATTCCTACAAAGCCGCAGTTCGTAAAGGCAACGGCAATGCGGTCGATTTTTTCTTTGGATGAAAGGATGCCAAGCAGAATCATTACACCATGCATGATGAGCGCAATAAGGGCTGCAAACCAAAGCTGACCAAACTTGTGCCAGCTGAATTCCATATTAAAGCTGTTGAGTACTAAAAACGGATTGATAAAATAAAGGAGCAGGCGGCTCATGAATTTTTGCTGTTCGTCTGTTACCTGCACAATGCGGGCAAAAATATAACCTGCCAGAGTGATGGCAATCATTATTACGAGTTGTTTTAAAACAAGTATGTACATTTTATTTCCCCAGGGCCGCAAAAAGCGCAGTGAAAAGTCCGAGTGAAACGGCCATCATTATGAGTCCTGCAATCAGAACGCCGAGCATTACGGCAATTACAGTGTCTTTGAATTTCATGTCCAGAAGGCTTGCGGCAAGGGTTCCGGTCCAGGCGCCTGTTCCCGGAATTGGAATTGCAACAAAAAGCATGAGTGCAACAAAGATTCCACGGCCTGCTTTTTCCTGCATTTTTTCTCCGGCGGCGGCACCTTTTACTAAGAAGAACTGACAGATTCCGCCAATGCCCTTTTTATCCTGTCCCCATTCCAGAAAGCGTCGCGCAAAAAGATAAATGATTGGAACTGGCAGCATGTTTCCGATGATGCAGACAATGTAAGAAGGCACAATCGGCATCTGCAGTGCCTGAGAAACAGGAATGGCACCTCTGAGCTCAATGAGCGGCACCATCGAGATAAAGAAAATCCACAGGTAATTTTTGAACATAAGGCAATTATAACGAAAAAGCAATTCTTGGGCAAATTGACAATCCTTAGCAATATGCTAAACTGATTTTATGCATACCTGGGTCGGCGACTATTATAAAAATCTCTTTGGAACTAAGGTTTACAAGCTCACCTTTGATGCGGGCTGCACCTGTCCTACCCGTGACGGAACAAAAGGAACGCGCGGATGTATTTTTTGCAGTCAGAGCGGGTCTGGAGAATTTACTGTGCCGTTTGATGGCGGGGCCAGCATTGTGCCGGAACGCTTTAAGGGTGCGGACACTTTTATTGCATACTTTCAGAACTTTACGAACACTTACGGCGACCTTAAGGAGCTTTCTTCAAAATGGCATAAGGCGCTTTCGTATGAAGGAATTAAGGGGCTTGCTCTGGGTACGCGGCCTGACTGTCTTGGTGATGAAGTTCTGGAGGAGCTGGCACGCATAAGCGATGAGTATTTTGTTCAGCTGGAGCTTGGATTTCAGACTGTGAACGAGGAGTCTGCCCAATACATTAGGCGCGGTTTTACAAATGATGTTTATTTTGATGCCGTCGCACGTATACACAAGATGGCGCCGAAGGTTCACGTGGTAACTCATGTGATTTTCGGACTGCCCGGCGAAACAGAAGCCGACATGCTGAACAGCGTGAAGGCTGCAGTTGACGCGGGAACGGATGGCATTAAAATAATGTGTCTGTATGTGCTCAAAGATACCGATCTTGCTCTTGAATACGAACAGGGAAAGTTTGAAGTTCTGCAGATGGATGAATATTTTGAACTGCTGCGTAAGGCACTGCCGCTGATTCCTGAGTCGGTGATTATTCACAGGCTTACGGGGGACCCGCCAAAGAGCACACTTATTGCGCCTAAGTGGACAACAGATAAGAAAAGAGTAATGGATAGAATAAAAAAGCTGGAACAGTAAACTGGATTGCTTCGCTTCGCTCGCAATGACGTCATTGCGCGACTTTTGCGCAGCAAAACGTCGGTAAGCTTTGCGTCAGGAGCGTAGCGACGTGGCAATCCATCTTGAAAAACACCTTAATTTACGATAATATGACTTTGTTGCCGGGATGGCGGAATTGGTAGACGCCCAGGACTTAAAATCCTGTGTCGGGCAACCGACGTGCCAGTTCGATTCTGGTTCCCGGCATAAAGGTCTTCCCTGGTGGAAGACTTTTTTTTTGGGGGCCCTTCGACAGGCTCAGGGACCGCGAAGCAAGGAGTTGTCATGACATTCCATTCATATTCACCAAACTGCCCGTTCAAATCGATTGATGACATTAAAGATAAAAAAATTACCATTATGGGACTTGGACTCAATGGCGGTGGCGAAGCGGCTGCACGATTTTTTCTGAACAAGGGTGCTTATGTCACAGTTACCGACATGAAAACTGCCGAACAACTGACTCCAACTCTTGAACGCCTTAACAGCGACAGCACACTCGACCATTCACGCCTCACCTATCATCTTGGCGGCCACGACCTTGCAGATTTTGAAAACGCAGACTGTGTTATTAAAAATCCCGGCGTAAAGTTTGAAGGCAATAAATATCTGGCTGCTGCAAAGGCAATAGAAACAGACCTTAGTATTTTCCTTCGTTTTACCGACTGTCCGATTATTGCAGTAACAGGAAGCAAAGGAAAATCTTCTACAGTAAGCGCAATTTATTACGGCTTGCAGCAGGCAGGCTTTACAGCATTCCTTGGCGGCAACATTACAGTAAGCCCGCTCACCTTTTTTGACCAGGTAAGCTCAGACACTCCGGTTGTAATTGAATTTTCTTCCTGGCAGCTTGCAGACCTTCGTGGCCGTGGTGTCCTTAAGCCTCACATTTGTGTAATTACAAAAATTGTTCCTGACCATCAGAACTGGTACGGCAATATGGAAGACTATGTTGCCGACAAGCGTTTGATTTATGCTGACCAGGATGCAGGAACCTATTCCATTTTTGATGCAGGACAAGACGAGCCTGGAACCGGACCTGCCTGCGGCGGAACCTGGGGTGACCTTTTTGCCCGTGAAAGCCGTGCGACAGTAATCCGTTATAATACTCAAACCCAGTATTCTGTTGATTTTGACAGCCTTCTTGTTCCTGGTGAACACATGAAGCTCAATGCACAGAATGCCGCAACAGTTCTCCAGCTTATGGGAGTAGAAAAACAGCGCGCAAAAGAAATCCTTCAGACCTGGCCTGGCATTGCACACCGCCTTCAGTTTTTCCACGAATGGAAGGGCTACAAGTTTTACAACGATTCTGCAGCAACTGTACCGGAAGCAGCCGCAGCTGCAACTCAAGCCTTTGGCAAACCGGTAATCCTCTTAACCGGCGGAACCGAAAAAGGCCTTGCACTTGATAAGCTTACAGAAGTTTTGATTGAAGGAAAAACTACCGAACAGATTTATCTTCTTGCGGGAACTGCCACCGATAAAATTGTCCCTGAGCTGGACAAGGCAGGAACAAAATACAACGGTCCCTACAACAGTCTGGACGAAATGCTTGGTGCACTCAAAGACAAGCTGTCAGCCGGCAACGTTAAATCAGACATCATAGTTTTTTCACCGGGCGCAACCTCGTTCGGCATGTTCAACAACGAGTTTGACCGCGGCGAAAAATACATGGCGGCTGTGAAAAAGCTTTTCTAAAAGACGAGATTAATTATTCGTAGCCTTTATAATTTGATCCACATTCTTGATGATGGCACCTGCAATCTCAGGCTTGTTCATTGTGTAAATGTGAATGCCGCGCACACCGTTGGAAATTAAATCAATAATCTGGTCGGTGGCGTAGGCAATTCCTGCCTGCATCATGGCTTCTGGAGAATCACGGAAACGGTCGCAAATGGCAAGAAGCTTTCGTGGGATATAGGCATTTGAAAGATCAACCATGCGGCTGACCTGATTTGCATTTGTGATTGGCATAATTCCCGCAAGAACAGGAACATGAATACCGGCAGACTGAAGGCGATACAAAAATGAATAAAGCATGTCGTTATCAAAGAACATCTGGGTTGTAAGAAAATCCACACCGGCATCTACTTTATATTTGAGAGAATCTATATCTGCTTCGCGGCTTGCACTTTCGGGGTGACCTTCCGGGTAACAGGCACCGCCTACACACAAGCCTTCTTTTTTCAAAAGTGTAACAAGATCCGAAGCGTGAGTATAACCTGAAGGAAAAACATTTTCGCCTGTAACGGCATCCTTTGGATAGTCTCCACGGAGCGCAAGAACATTTTTTATATTGCGGTTTTTCAAATCTGCAATTGTAGCTTCAAGCGCCTCGGTTGTAGAACGCACGCAGGTAAGATGAGCAAGAGAGGTTGTTCCGTTATTTTCAATAGCCTCGGCAATTTCGGCAGTATAGCCCTTGGTAGTGCCGCCGGCGCCAAAGGTAACGCTTATAAAATCCGGATTAAGCTTTGTAAGAGAAACAGCTGTTTCCTTAATTGATTCAAGCGCTTCCTTTTTCTTAGGAGGGAAAACCTCAAACGAAAGCGAAACCTTCTTATTATTCAGAATATCTGCAATACTCATTCTTTGATTTGTCATTCCTTCAGTTTAATGATTACAGGGCCTACTGTCGAGAGCCGCCCTCTTTTTCTCTAAGCTCGCGGGCTGCTGCGACAAGATTTGTAAGACTTGGAACAGTTTCTTCTTCCCCACGGGTTTTAAGTCCGCAGTCAGGGTTTACCCAAAGCTTTTCCTTTTGAACCTTGGCAAGCATTTTCTGGAGTGCAGCAACAATTTCTTCTACAGAAGGAACGCGTGCAGAGTGAATGTCATAAACACCAGGTCCTACTTCAGTACGGAAGTTTGCTTCCTTGAGGGCATCCAGGATCTTAAGGTCGGCTCGGCTTGCTTCAAAGGTAATTACGTCCGCATCCATTGCATCAATGTCGCGGATAATATCGTTGAACTCACTGTAGCACATATGAGTATGAATCTGAGTCTCTGGCTTTACCTTTGCATGAACAAGACGGAAGGCAGGAATTGCCCAGTCAAGATATTCTGAATGCCAGTCACTGTGACGCAGCGGAAGCTTTTCGCGCAAGGCTGCTTCATCAATCTGAATGATTTTGATTCCGTTTTTTTCAAGGTCAAGAACTTCATCACGGATTGCCAGGGCAAGCTGCTGTGCCTGTTCCTTAAGGCTTATATCCTCGCGAGGGAAAGACCAGTTCAAAATTGTTACAGGTCCTGTGAGCATTCCCTTTACGATTTTGTCTGTCTGACTCTGTGCAAAAACTGACCATTCAACTGTCATCGGTTTGTTGCGGCTAACATCACCCCAGATTACAGGAGGCTTTACACAACGTGTTCCGTAAGACTGAACCCAGGCATTCTGTGTAAAAATATATCCGTCCAGCTGGTTTCCAAAATATTCAACCATGTCGTTGCGCTCAAACTCACCGTGGACAAGTACATCAAGCCCAAGCTTTTCCTGAAGATGAATGCATTCTGCAATTTTTTTCTGATTGAATTCTACGTACTGCTCCTTAGTGATTGTTCCTTTTTTGTAAGCAGCACGATTTGCACGAACCTCCTTTGTCTGCGGGAAGCTTCCGATTGTTGTTGTCGGGAAGAGCGGCAGCTTAAAGGTTTGATGCTGGATTTTTTCGCGTTCGGCAAAGTCAGGCTTACGGATAAAGTCTTCTTCCTTAAGCTGGGCAAGGGCTTTTGTAACGGCAGGATTTTTGATTACGCGGTCCTGGGCAAAAAGCTTTTTATTGTTTTCAAGGGCAGTCGTGTCGGCTGAAGCAATCTCCCCAAGCTCAACCAGCTTTTCTTCTGCGTAGGCAAAATGCTTTAAGATATCATCAAAAAGCTTTTCTTCTGACGCAGTTGTATAAGGAACATGAAGCAGCGAGCAGGAGGTACCGATAACAAGGCTTTCCTGTGGCACCGTTTTTTTAATCTGTTCAATAAGTTCATTTTTTTTCTGATAATCTGCACGCCAGATATTTTTTCCATTGATAATTCCGGCAATAAGCAGAGTATCTTTTGCAAAGCCCTTTTGAACAAGCTCAAGAGTTTTCTTTCCTTCTACAAAGTCAAGACCGATTGCGTCAAAGCCAAGAGTACAAACCTCATCATAAATATCGCGGATATCACCAAAATAGGTCTGAAGAATAATTTTGATATTTGACTGAGCACGGAGCTTTTGAAGCAAGGCATTGTATATTGAGGTAAAAAGAGCCTTGTCTGTGTCTGTCATATCAAATACAAGGGCTGGTTCTGCAAAGCTTATCCATTCGGCCCCTGCCTCACTGAGCTCCTTGGCAAGAGCAGCAAAGGCGTCTACAACAGCATCTGCAAAATCAACAGCTTTTTTTGAGCCTGTATAAGTTGCAAGATGAAGGAAGGTGTAAGCGCCAATAACAGTTGGTACAGTCTGAACTCCTGCTGACTTTGCTTCTTTATATTCAAAAAGCACTTTGTTGTCGGCCTGAAGACTAATACAAGTGTCGTCGCTTATCTCCGGTACAATATAGTGATAATTTGTATTGAACCATTTTTTCATTGGGAGTGCTTTTACGTCACCGGCTGCACCCTGATATCCATGAGCCGCAGCAAAGTATTTTTCAAGCGGACTAAGCTCAAGCTTTGTATAACGGGCCGGTACTGCACTAAGCAAAAATGCTGTATCAAGCATATTGTCGTAAAAAGAAAAATCATTTGAAGGAATAAAACTTATTCCTGCTTCCTTTTGTTTTTTCCAGCCGTATGCACGTAGCTGGGCTGCAGTATTCTGGAGCTCTGCTTCTGAAAGCTCAACCTTAAAAAATTTTTCACTAGCAAATTTTAATTCACGCTGTTTTCCAATTCTTGGGAATCCGATTACTGATGTTTTAAATGACATATTTACGCCTCCAGTTTTCAAAAATACAGTATTTTTGTATAAAAGAAAAATACTATTTTCAAACAGTTTGCGATAGTTTTAACCTATGGCATATTTTTATACAATCTGTTACCATATACTCATGACATTACAGCAATTAAAATATGCAATAGCAGTTGCAGACACAGGAAACATAACCGAAGCCTCTCGCAGAGTATTTATTTCCCAGCCAAGCCTTACAGCCGCAATCCGCGAGCTTGAAGAAGAAATGGGGATTACAATTTTTTCCCGCTCCAACAAAGGTGTTACTGTCACCAACGAAGGTGATGAGTTTTTATCCTATGCACGTCAGGTGCTGGAGCAGGCAGTTCTTCTCGAAGACCGCTTTAAGGGTAACTCCAAGGGTAATACAATTTTTTCTGTAAGCTGCCAGCACTACTCCTTTGCGGTAAATGCATTTGTAGATGTTATTCGTAAGTTTGGCGGCAACGAATATGACTTTACACTGCGCGAAACCCAGACCCACGAAATCATAGAAGACGTAGCTCACTTAAAAAGTGAAATTGGTATTTTGTATACAAGCTCTCGCAACAAAAATGTAATTACAAAGCTTATCAAAAAGAATAACCTCCAGTTTGAACCGCTTTTTACAACACCACTTCATATTTTTATTTCAACAAAAAATCCGCTCGCTAAAAAGAAAAAAATCAAGCTGACAGATCTGGCTCCCTACCCTTACCTTACCTACGAGCAGGGAGATTTTAATTCCTTTTATTATGCCGAAGAGCCGCTTACCCAGATTGATTTTGCCTGTCCTAAAAACATAAAGGTCCGTGATCGTGCAACCCTCTTTAATCTGCTCATTGGTCTTAACGGCTATACAATCTGTTCTGGAATCATAAGCCACGAATTAAACGGTCCTGAAATTATTGCGCGCCCACTGGCACTTTCTGACAGCATGACAGTAGGCATTCTTACCCGTAAAGGAATGGTTCTGTCGCGCTACGCCAAGGCCTACATTGACGCTGTAAAAAAACATATTTAAACAAATTCCGTCATTGCGAGGAGCATAGCGACGTGGCAACCCATATAAAAAGAATGCCTTGTTATACGTGGATTGCCACGCTTCGCTCGCAATGACGATTTTTTATTTTTTTCTAAAAACCTATTGACATAGTAGGTAATAACCGATATAAATATATATACCTACAACATTAGTAGGTAACTACAAAAACAAATCTAAACGGAGGTACATTATGAAATTCTTCTTTGAAAAATTAGTTCGTGAAAATTTCCGCAACGGACGAATGTGCCTGTGTTGTCTTTTCAACTAAACCGGAAAGTTCTTTCGGTATAAATCATCTTATTTCAATCTTATCGAAACGAAACACTAATAACGTTTCATAAAACAAGGAGATATAACTATGTCCGAAAAAAGAGAGCTTGTATTTAAAGCATTTAATAATGAAAAGACAGACAGAGTACCGGTGGGCTTCTGGTTTCATTACACACCAGATGAGCTGCTTTCGGCTTATGATCATCCGGAATATCCGGAGCTCGTCCTTAAGGGTCACAAAAACTTTGTAAAGTCATTTAAACCTGACTTTGTAAAGCTTATGAGTGACGGTTACTTCTTTGAGCCGGAAACTGCAAAAATTATCGGTAAGGCAAAATCAGCAAAGGACCTTTTAAAGCTTAAGCCAATTGCCCAGGATGATAAATGGATTAAGGATCAGGTTGCGCTGGTAAAAAAGCTTACTACTTCCTTTGGAAAAGAAGTTGCAACCTTTTACAACGTTTTTGCTCCTGCAACAGCCTTTAAGTGGGCCGCAGGTGGAGACAAAAAGCTTGCTGCTTTTATCAAGGAAGACAAAGAGGCTGTAATTTATGCCCTTTCGGTAATTGCACACAATACTTCAATTCTTGCAGGCCAAGTGATCAAGTCTGGAAAAGCAGACGGAATCTACCTTAGCGTTCAGTCCATTCAGGATATTAAGGTTGGTCCGGAGCTTTATTCAGAGGTTGTTGCACCATCAGAGCTTGCAGTGCTCACAGCAGCAAATGCGGCAGGTGGAACAAATATTCTTCACATCTGTGGTTACGAGGGTGCAAAGAACAACTTTAGCATCTTTAAAAACTATCCTGCCAAGGTAATTAATTTTGCTTCGGTTGTAGAAGGCATTTCGCTTAAAAAAGGAAAGGAGCTTTTTGGCGGAAAAGCTGTAATAGGCGGTTTTGACAACACAAAGAAGGGACTGCTATACACCGGAACAAAGGAGCAAATCCAGGCAGAAACAAAAAGACTGCTCAAGGAAGCAGGTAAAACCGGAATTATTCTTGGAGCAGATTGTACTGTTCCAAAGGATATAAGCTTTGAACGCTTTGAATGGGTCCGCGAGGCCGCAAAATAGATTGCCGGGTCGAGCCCGGGAATCCAAAACATAAGGAGATATATTATGAAAAAATTAATTTTAGGAATTACACTTTTGGCATTGGCACTTGGCACCGTATCTGCCGCTTCTAAAAAAACAAAGGTTACTAAGGTTCGTGTAGCACATACAAACTATTATGTTCCATACGACTTTGTAAACGACAAGGGCGAATCAGACGGCTTTGAAGTAGCTGTTCTTAAAGAAGTAGACAAGCTTCTGGAAGAATACGAATTTGAATTCTACCCTACTTCGGATGATGATCTTTTGATTGGTGTACTTCAGGGTAAGTATGCTTTTGGTACTAAGGGTGTATGGATTACAGAAGAAAGAAAACAGAAATATGTATTCCCTAAGAACCCTATTGGTGCAAGCGTTGTTGGTCTTGTAATAAGAAGCGATACAGCAGATCAGATTACTGATCTTCCAAGTTTTGCTAAATATTCCGGCAAGCTGGTTCCAATCAGTGCTTCAAGTGCTCAGTTTGCTGTAATTGAAGATTACAACAAGGCACATCCGGATGCACAGGTTAAGCTTGTTCCTGCAGATCAGTTTGTTGTTACAGACGGTTATGTATGGGTAAACGAAGGCCGTTACGATGCTTACCTTGATATTAAGCTTTCTTTCCAGAATAACGTGCTTAAGGATGGAGCTGCTTACAGTCAGTACAAGGATAAGCTTACCTACATCACTTACAAGGGTATTCCAACCTGGCCAATCTTTAACAAAAAGCAGCAGAAGCTTGCAGACGCCTACGACAAGGCAATCGAAAAGCTCATTGCAGACGGCACAGTGTCAAAGCTTGCAATTCAGTACTTTGGTGAAGATGTATCGGCACTTTTGAAATAAAAGATTGTCGGGTCAAGCCCGACAATGACACACTTTGTCAGCGGAGGTTTATATGGACAGACCATTTTATCCGGAAAAGATATTTCCTTTAATTGCTCAGATACTTCCTTACCTGGCTGTGACCTTTGAGGTTATGCTTGGTGTCCTGATAGTTGGTCTTGTCCTTGGATTCTTACTGGCAAAGGGAAGTCTTTCTAAAAAGAAATGGCAGAGAAAAACAGCGGGCTTCATAATCAATGTTTTCCGCTGTACTCCGCCAATCGTAATGCTCTTTGTAGTTTTTTATGGACTTCCAATGCTATTCTGGGCAATTTTCCAGGTGGACATTAATGACTGGTCAAAGGCATTTTTCGTAATTGCAGCACTGGGACTTTTGTTCAGTGCAAATGCTTCGGAAATAATGCGTTCAAGCTATCTTGCCGTTCCACAGGGACAGAGAGAGGCAGCCCTTACAAGCGGACTTTCGGAGAGTCAGGCATTTGTGCGCATTATGCTTCCGCAGGCATTTTTGATTTCGCTGCCAAACCTTGGTAACAGCATGATTGCCCTGCTCAAGGAAGGCTCTCTGGCTTTTACAATAGGACTGATTGATATCATGGGAAAAGGAAATCTTATCATCAGCCTGAACTTTGGTGCATACGGCATAGAAACCTATATTGCACTGGCAATCATTTATTGGGTTCTGACATTAGTTATAGAACAAGTATTTAAATTGGCCGAAAAGAAATTTTCTAAAGGAAGAAAAGGCCTTTCTAAGTAAGCATTGTAGATTGCTTCGCTACGCTCGCAATGACGGCGACAGGAACAAAAGCCCCCTTCGTCATTGCGAGGAGCCGCAGGCGACGTGGCAATCTACGACTTTTTACAAATGAGGTAATTTTATGTTCGACATCACATTCTTAGTAAAAACCTTCTTCCTTATCTGGAAGGCTGTACCGACAACACTTTTAATTACCGTTGTCTCACTGGCAATTGGTGGCATAATAGGATTTTTTATTGCACTGGCCAGAGTGAATAATATAAAGGTTTTGAGCCAAATCGGCCGCGCTTATGTTTCTGTCATAAGAGGAACACCGGTTGTACTTCAGATTCTTGTAATTTATTCTGTTGTTCCTTCGCTTTTGAATGCAATTCTCAAGGCGTCCGGCAGCAGCGTAAATGTTTTTGATTTGAATCCTATCATTTATGCCTTTATAGTTTTTTCGCTGAACATGGCAGGAACTCTTTCCGAGGTTTTTCGTTCGGCACTTTTGACTGTAAACAAAGGTCAACTTGAAGCAGGTCTTACAACAGGACTTACTGCTTCTCAAACTTATAAAAGGATAATTATTCCGCAGGCACTCACCGCTGCAATTCCAAATCTTTGTAATGCAACTGTGGGCCTCATTAAAAATACATCGCTTGCTTTTATGATGACTGTAAGAGACATAACTGCAGTTGCAAAAATAGAAGCATCGTACGGCTACAACTATGTTGAAGCTTATCTGGACATTCTGGTGATTTACGTAATCATCTGTTCGATTGTTCAGTTCATTTTTAAGAAGTGGGAG
>JAFZYR010000122.1 GCA_017616165.1 Treponema sp. | reverse complement strand
TGTACAAACAATAAGACCAATGGCAGTCCAGAAGGTTTCTTTGAAGCCACCAAGGTAGCACAGTCCTGGAAGTCCCATAAAAACCCAGGCAGAAGAGTCTGATGCTTCGGCACTAAGGGCAGTTACCCAAGGTCCAACCTTTCTTCCTCCAAGGAAAAAGTCCGAAGCCGAATTGTTGCTTTTTGCACTGCGAATACCTACAAAAACCATAAGGCCAAGGTAAAGCACAAAAGCAATAATCATAGCGATCATTTGTGAAGTCATTTTTTTACCTCATATTAATAATTGTTTTCTACTATTATAAACCCAAAATGTGTTCTTCTCAATAGTAATGTTTGAAAACCACGTCATTGCGAGGAGCGTAGCGACGTGGCAATCCATTGTAAGGAATGCCTGCTATTACGTGGATTGCCGCGCTGCGCTCGCAATGACGGGGTTGCCTTTTAGGGTATTCATGATTATATTTAATATAAGAGGTAAAAACATGGCAGAATGCACACACGACTGCAACTCCTGCGGTCAGGATTGTTCAAAAAGAGATTTTCAGGTTGCGCCGCACAAGGACAGCAAAATCAAAAAGGTAATCGGCATCATAAGCGGAAAGGGTGGTGTAGGTAAATCGCTCGTAACAAGCCTGCTTGCTGCCCGTGTAAACAAGGACGGCTTTAAAACCGCTATTTTAGACGCCGACATCACAGGTCCTTCCATCCCCGAAAGCTTTGGAGTAGGCGACGAACGCGCACAGGCCGTAGAAGGTCAGGACGCATTAAATCCTGTAGTAACCGGCTCGGGCATTCAGCTTATGTCCATGAACTTTCTGCTTCAAAACGAAAACGACCCTGTAATCTGGCGTGGCCCTGTAATTGCAGGCGCAGTAAAGCAGTTCTGGACCGATGTTATCTGGAAGGATGTAGACTTTATGTTTGTAGACATGCCTCCTGGAACCGGCGACGTACCTCTTACAGTTTTCCAGTCGCTGCCGGTAGACGGAATCATAGTAGTAAGCTCGCCACAGCAGCTGGTACGCGTAATTGTAGAAAAAGCCGTAAACATGGCCAACATGATGAATATCCCAATCCTTGGCATTGTAGAAAACATGAGCTACGTAAAGTGCCCCGACTGCGGCAAAGAAATCACCGTTTTTGGCAAGAGCAACATAGACGAAATTGCAAAGAGCTTTAATATTCCGGTTCTGGCCCGAATCCCAATGCAGGAGCAGACCAGCCGCGCGGTAGATGCAGGCGATATAGAAAGCCTGGATATTCCCGAGATCCAAAGCGCCGCCAGCGTAGTGGAAAAGCTTTTAAAATAACGTGCAAACAGTAAATAATTGTCACACGGATTGGAGATTCCTACGGAATCTCTGAAATTTAAAATTTAAAGAAATTGCGTTAGCAATTTCGAATCCGTGTGACAATTTCAATTTCGAATCCGTGTGACACCTTTTATCCTTTCCGTTCAATATCTTCAATTAATTCCTTTTTTTTAAAAAATTTTCACTTTTTTTCCAGAATTTTTGTAATAATTCCCATTTTTTGTCTATATTATATATGTATAAAAATACGTCTTCTTAATTCTGAAGATGGTCTCCATTAATTTTTTAAGGACAGAATATTTGCAGAGTTGTGCGCCCTGTTCTGTTCAAAAAAAAATTTGGAGATATACAATGAATAAAAGACTTCAATCAATCGACAAATATTACACCGACATCTCAACAGCCATCAATAAATGTAAGTATTCTGTTCAGCGTACTGTGAATGATGCGATGGTTATGCTTTATTGGCGAATCGGTAAATATCTTGTTTGCAATGTTCTTGATAACAGTAAGGCCGAATATGGTCGGAAAGTCGTGGAAGAGTTGGCACAGAAACTCACGCTGAATTATGGAAAGGGATTTAATAAGACTTCCTTGTTTAGAATGATAGAATTTTATCGCGAGTTTCCAGATAATCAAATTGTTGCGACACTGTCGCAACAATTAACCTGGTCTCATTTTGTGGTACTTTTACCTATAGAAGATGAAACAAAACGTAATTTCTATGCTGTTATGTGTAGTAACGAGAACTGGAGTGTCCGTACCTTGCGCGAAAGACGAAAATCAATGTTGTTTGAGCGTACTGCAATATCTAAAAAGTCAGAAGAAACAATAAAGAATGACCTTGCTACCTTGCAGTCTGAAAATAAAATGTCTCCAGATTTATTCTATCGGGATCCGTACATTCTTGATTTTCTTGGTTTAAAAAATACCTATAGTGAAAAAGATTTGGAAAACGCAATTCTTGCAGAACTTGAAAACTTCATTCTTGAAATGGGCTCTGATTTTGCGTTTATTGCGCGTCAAAAGCATTTTATTCTTGATGGAAAAGATTATTATATTGACTTACTTTTCTATCACCGTACTCTGCATCGTCTTGTAGCTATAGAATTAAAACTTGGAGAGTTTGAACCAGAATACAAAGGACAGGTTGAGTTATATTTGCGCTGGCTTTCGAAATACGAAAAAGCAGAAGGAGAAGAGGAGCCTGTTGCTTTAATTTTATGTGCAGAAAAATCCCAGCAAACTATAGAGCTTCTTGAACTTGATAAGGGTAATATCCGTGTTGGTCAGTATCTTACAAAAATGCCTCCAAAAGAAATTCTGGAACAAAAATTGTTACAGGCCATTGAACACGCAAAAGAAAGTCAAAATTTAAATATTGTGGATGATTCTAATAGGTAAAGTGCTAACAAGAAAGAATAATAGCCACACGGATTCGAAAAACCTAACGGTTTTTCAAATTTAAAATATAAAAAAAAGAGATTCCGTTAGGAATCTCCAATCCGTGTGGCAATTTCAATTTCGAATCCGTGTGGCAATTTCAATTTCGAATTCGTGTGACATTTTTTTCACCCTTTCCTTTCAATATCTTCAAAGCTCAAATCCATAGTGTGCGACCCGCCTGCAAAGTCTACACGTATCTTGGCCCGCTGTTTGCGCCTGTCCACCTTGATGATGCTGCCTTCTATACCTTTAAGGGGACCTTCAATAACGACAATGCGGTCATCCCGGTCAAAGCGAACGAGACTAGGCCCAATGCGCGGCCCCAGTCCAAGAAAGTGCTCAATAATTGCAAGGTCTGTACCGGCCAGCGGAGTAATCTGGGTATTGCTTTTTAAAAAGTGGTAAAAATCGGGCAGAGCCTTAAGTGCCTGCACAGTCTGTCCGTCCACAGTCCCCGTAGTCTGCATTATGATATAAGAAGGAAAGACCGGCTGCTCCTCCCGCAAAGTTTTTCCCTGCCGCCTTATATAAAGCTCGCGCGTAAGATAAATAAAATTGTGGACCTGTGCCAGTTCCGGAGCCTTCTTCTGCAAGCCGTCAATAAAAGCCTGTTCCCGCCCCGTGGCCACCTGAATGATGTAGTAGTTCATCAGCGTAAGTATAGCGGAATTCTGCGCCGTTGTCATTGCAAAAAGTGAACTAAAACTTTCTGATGCTTTTATAATCGAACAGGAGAATCCGTTATGTGAATTAAAAGTTAAGGTTATAAATATTGGTAAAAAAGAGGGGTTAAAGTTGCCGATTTTCCAAAAATGTGATATTTTAAAACAGTACTGCGAATTCATAGCAGCTGTCTTCGAGAAAAAGGCATTACTTAAACCCGATTGCACAAATGAAGAAGCCCGTGAAGCTTTGGAGCAGGCAATAGATGAATGCATTAAAAAAGATATTCTCTCAGATTATCTGATAAGGAAAGGTACGGAGGTTCGAAATATGTTTTTTGGTGAATACAGTTATGAAGAAGATATTGCCGCTCAGCGCGAAGAAGCAATGGAAGAGGGCATTGAACAAGGCATAGAACAAGGCATAGAACAAGGCATAGAATAAAATGTACCCCATAAGGTAGACACATTAAGAAAAAGGGAACCATAAAAGTAGACACTTATTTAGAAGGGAAAATCTTAAGAAGTAGACACTGAAAAATAATCCAGTTGACATTATAATGTATCTACGCTGGAGGTACTG
>JAFZYR010000121.1 GCA_017616165.1 Treponema sp. | reverse complement strand
GTTCCGTTAAAAACAACCTCGCCGCCACAGGTAAACTCATAAGCCAGTGTGAGCTTAAGTGCCGAAAGCTTTTCTACCTTTACCATGCATTCAATTATATCAGCAAACTTTGTAGATTTTTTAAAGGTACAATCAAGCGAAAGAACAGGAGAAACAACACCTTTAGCCTCAAGCTTATCAAAGCTCCAGCCCAGCTGGTCAAGAAAATCAACGCGGGCTTCTTCCATAAAGCGCACGTAATTTGAATGGTGTGTAATTCCCATTTTGTCTGTTTCGTAATAATTTACTTTATGTATATATGGTTTCATAAATGACATTATTAAGGGGTTTTGTCATTTTGTCAATGTACCATCATTTTCTGAATTGCCACGTCGCTTTGCTCCTCGCAATGACGGAGTGTTATAGATTTTTCCTTTGTAATGTAGTATTTATATAGCATGTCCACCAAACAAAAGGTTTTTCAAATCCTTACAGAAAACAAAGGCTCTTATGTCTCAGGCCAAAGGCTGGCTCAGGAATGCGGGGTAAGCCGTGCTGCAATATGGAAGGCGGTTAAGGCTATTCGTGATGAAGGCTTTGCGGTCCAGGGCTCAAGCAACAACGGGTACACGCTTGTAGACGAGCAGACAGCTGATGTGCTTTCGCAGGCGACGCTTGAATATACGCTTGGACAGACCTACCCCGAGTTTGCACAGAGTCACATTGAATGCTTTGAAACAATTGATTCCACAAATACTTATGCAAAAAAACTCGCTGCTCAGGATGCCTCAAAATATCACCAGGCCGTAATTGCAGCCGAAAGTCAGACTGCAGGCCGAGGACGAATTGGGCGCAGCTTTGAGTCTCCTGCCGGGACAGGCGTTTATCTTTCGCTCATCATTACTCCAAAAGGCGGAATCACTCAACCGGCAGTTATTACTGCTTCGGCAGCAGTTGCAGTTTGCAGGGCTATCAAAAAGCTTTACGGGGTGCAGCCGGCAATTAAATGGATTAATGATATTTATGTGCAGAATGACGGCCAGCTTAAAAAAGCAGTTGGCATTCTTACAGAAGGAATTACAAATTTTGAAACCGGGCAGATTGAGTCCGCAGTTATTGGAATTGGCGTAAACATTAAACCAAACGCAAAAATCAAAAAAAGTGCGGCAAAGGATATTGCAGGCTTTGTGACTCAGGCGCCGCGAATTGATAGCAGCCCGCAGCCCGACACTCTTCCTTCCCGCGCCCGCTTTATTGCAGAAATTGCAGGTCAGGTTTTTAAGATACTGGACGAACCGCTTCCAAAAGTAATTGACGAATATAAAAGCCTTACCTTCCTTATTGGAAAAAAGCTCACCGTCTATCCGTTAATCGGGGATGATAAAACTGCTTACAAGGCAACCGCAGTAGACATTGATAAAAATGCTGCCCTTATTGTAAGGCTGCCGAACGGAACAAAAAAGGCTCTTAGCTCCGGCGAGGTTACACTTCACAATTCAAAAAAATAACATTAATATAATTACACGAGGTATAAAAATGGCACAGTTTTCAATTCACTTTTATTCAAATACTTTAAAGAGAAACACATCGTTTAAGATGGTAATCCCAAACGACAGAAGGTCAGACAGCTTTCCGCCTACACCACAGCAGCTTGCAATTCATAAAGAAATGAAGACTCTGTTCATACTCCATGGCTACACCGGAGATGCAGAAAACTGGGTTCCTGAATGGCTTTGTGAAAAATATAACTTTGCTATTGTAATACCAAACGGCGAAAATTCCTTCTGGCTGGATCAGGAGGCAACAGGCCATCAGTTTGCCACCTTTGTTGGTGTTGAGCTTGTAGACTATGTACGCCGCACCTTTAATCTTGCAAAGACTCCGGAGGATACCTTTGTAATGGGCTTTTCTATGGGCGGCTTTGGAGCACTTCATACAGCCTTCCAGTTTCCCGATGTTTTTGGAAAAACCGCAGCTCTTTCTTCTGCTCTCATTCATCACGAGGTTGCACAGATGAAGCCCGAAGGCGGCCTGGACGGAAAAGGCGGAAATGATGTTGCAAACTATGCCTACTACCGTGAGGTTTTTGGAGAGCCTTCTAAGCTTTTGGAAAGTGATTCAAATCCTGAATATCTTGTAAAAAAGATTCTTGCCGGCACGCTCAAAACTGTTAGCGGCGCACCTGCAAAAATGCCTGAAATTTTCATGGCCTGTGGAACCGAAGATTTTCTTCTTGAACCAAACCGCGCCTTCCACCGCTTCCTTGAAGAACAGGGCGTAAAGCATACCTACCTCGAAAGCAAGGGTATTCACGACATGAACTTCTGGCAGGAGTATGCAATCAAATTTGCTCCTATGATGTTTGGCGAATAAGACAGGCACGCGCCATATTATAGGCCTGCTTCATCCCAACAGAAAAGAAAACCGGAAGAAGTACCGCATATTTTTTAATAGAATTTTTTCCTCCGCGCATTCGCCAGGCCTGCTCTGTTTGTCTCCAGATTTTTGAAACAAGAGGAATAAAACACACAAAAAGCGAAAGGGTCTGAGATACTGCATTCACGCCAAAAATCTCAAAGCCCTGCCTAAGCTGCAGTGAGGTTGATGTCCTGAATAATAAAGAAGCCAGCTGCATCATGCAGACAAGCTTACAAAGCATAAAAAGCGTTTCCTGTATTGTCCCTGTGTCGCCACCCGCAAGCACTGCAATGAGCTTTACCGCCGCAAGCATAAGGGCATAAAAAAACATAATCTTAAGGTCGCCAAAAATTTCCCGCAGAGTAAAATGCAGGGCAAGGGCCACCACAAGCTGCAGGGCAATCATCCCAAAGCTGAACCACACAGGCAGCGTAAAAATGAGAATGCTTAAAACAGGCACTGCCAGTATTTTTATAATTGCAGGACACCTGTGCAAAATTGAGTTACCCGGCTTGTAGGAAAAAGCATAGCCTTGAGTGCGCATTTTACCAGACAAGCCCCCCTACACTTTTATATTGAACAAGCGGGTTTCTTATATTCCACTGCTCAAGATTTTGTTCAAGCCCCTGCTGCGGAGTTCCGTCAAAAACCTTTTGCCCGCGGAAAAGAACAACAAAATGATCTGCCAGCCCAAGGCATTTTTCTATTTCGTGAGTCAGGATGATTACAGTTTTTCCGTCTGCCTTAAGATTGCGAACAAGCTCGTTTACCTGGCGCACACCACTGTAATCAAGATTGGCATAGGGCTCATCAAGAATAATAAGCGGGAGGTCCATTGCAAGCATACAGGCAACGGCAAGACGACGCTTTTCGCCACCAGATAAAAACCTTGCCGGATAATCTGCTTTTTGAGAAAGCCCTGTTTTTTGCAACGCCTGTTCTACAGCCTGCTGTACCTGCTCCTTTTTCCAGCCAAGATTTTTTGGACCAAAGGCAATATCCTCTGCGGGTGTTTCTCCAAGAATCTGAGTTTCTGCTTCCTGAAAAACCATACCCACGCGGCCAGTGCAGGTAACAGTTCCAGAGTCTTGTTTTGTAAGTCCTGACGCAATAGACATAAGAAGGCTTTTTCCTGAACCGTTTTCGCCGGCAAGGACAGTGCAGCTGCCCTGCTCCACACAAAGACTTACATCATCAAGTGCAATTTTTTTACCAGAGGGAATGAGGAAAGCTTTTGAAATATTTTTTAAAAGTAAAGTTGAATTTGTCATAGAGGTTTGCTTCGTCACTCCGTTCCTCCAAAAGACGAGGGGTCGCTGTAAAGATACTGCGCAACAACGGGACGCAGCCTAAGTGCAACAGGAACTGCAACAACAATTTTTATAAGGTCACCGGGAATAAATGGAAGTACACAGGCGGCCATTGTATAGGCAAGTGCGGTTTTATTTGCAGGTACCTTACCGGCAGCTCCCGCCCAGTATGCAAATCTTATGACACCAGGAATATAAAGCACTATCATTCCTGCAATAATACCAAGGGTCAGACGAACAACCCTTGCAGCAGTTATTTTCTTTTCTTCAACACCCGGCTTTCCGGCAATAAGACCTGCAACAAGAGCACCAAGCAGATACCCCGGAAGAAAGCCTCCGGTAGGACCAAGCCAGACTGCAAGTCCACTGGTTCCTCCTGAATAAACCGGAAGTCCAAGCAAGCCTGCCACAAGAAAAACAGCCGTTGGTGCCGCGCCCGCAAAGCCTCCAAGCAAAGCCCCGGTAAGCACGCACAAAACATTCTGCAAAACAATTGGAATAACACCAAGAGGAATTTTTATAAAACAGCCGATACAAATTATTGCTGCAAAGAGTGCCGTAAACGACATAAAAAAAACTGCCCTGTTTTTCATAAGGACAGTTTATCAAAACAAAAAAGCATTGTAAACCTATGTTGTGTTTTTAGGTTTACAATGCTCTGTTGTCAAAAGCAAGCCAAGAAGGCCTTACTTAAATATCTTTAAGCTCGTCCTGGCTTATTGTATGAATGCCGTTGCTTTCCAGAATGCTTTCTGTCTTTGGAATATCTGTACAGCGGATAATCATACAGGCAGTGTTGGTTTTGCGTCCTGTAAAGCCGTACATGTATTCTACGTTGCGGCCGTTTGAAGCAAGAAGCTTTAAGATTTTATTTAAGCTGCCGGCTTCGTCAGGAATCTCAATTGCAATAACGCCTGTGATTTTTACAACATAGTCGTTTGCCTTTAAGATTTCTTCTGCCTTTACACAGTCATCAGTGATGATGCGTGCAATTCCAAAGTCGCTTGTGTCGGCAAGACTAAGGGCTCTCATGTTGATATTATTTTTTGCCAGCACTTCTGTAAGCTGTGAAAGTGATTCCGGTTTGTTTTCCAAAAAAATTGAAATCTGATTTACTGTCATAATGTTTCTCCTTAAAAATGTGGTGGTTGAGCTTGTCGAAACCACTGATTATTGCTTATGGTCATTTCGACAGGCTCAATGACCACCTAGTCGTGCAATTTGCGTGTATCAATTACGCGTTTTGCCTTGCCTTCTGAACGGGCGATGCTCTTTGGTGCAACCAGTTTAACTTTAGCCTTAATCTGCAGGACAGACAAGAGTGCAGACTCAAGGGTTTTTTCCTGCTTACTGATTTCTGATACAACGTCGCTGAACTTTTCCGGTACCATCTCAACAAGAATCTCGAAGGTATCTGTATTGTTTTCGCGACCAACGTGGATTTCGTAGTTTGGCGGATATCCGTTCTGCAGGAGTACTCCTTCGATCTGGCTTGGGAATACGTTTACACCGCGGATGATGAGCATGTCGTCTGTACGTCCCATTGGCTTACTCATGCGTACGAAAGTTCGTCCACAACCACAAGGAGTGCGGTTCAATACGCCGATATCCTTTGTGCGGAAGCGCATCAGCGGGAAGGCCTTCTTTGTAATTGCAGTGAATACAAGCTCGCCCTTTTCTCCGTCCGGAAGGCGCTTTCCTGTTTCAGGGTCAATTGTTTCGATGATAAAGTGGTCTTCGTTTACGTGCATACCCTTCTGTTCTGTACATTCGTAGGCAACGCCAGGTCCCATAACTTCGGTAAGACCATAGATGTCGTAAGCTTTAATTCCAAGGGATTTTTCAATGTCGCGGCGCATTTCTTCGGTCCATGGTTCTGCACCAAAGATACCTGCTTTAAGGTGAATGTCTGCCGGGCTCAGTCCCATATCCTTGAGAGTTTCACCAAGGTATGCAGCATAAGAAGGTGTACAACAAAGAACTGTAGATTTAAGATCCTGCATGAAGGTAATCTGGCGCTGTGTGTTTCCGCTGGAAATTGGAATTACTTCGCAGCCAAGCTTTGTTGCTCCACCGTGAAGACCAAAGCCTCCGGTGAAAAGTCCGTAGCCGTATGCACCCTGAACAATGTCGTTTTCGTCTGCACCAATTGCTACAAGCTGACGTGCTGTACAATCATCCCAGATGTCCAGGTCTTCCTTTGTGTAGCCAACTACAATCTGTTTTCCTGTAGTTCCGGAAGAAGCGTGGATGCGCACAACCTTGCTCATAGGAACTGCGAAAAGTCCGTATGGATATGTCTGGCGCAAATCGTCCTTACAGGTGAATGGAATCTTGTCCAGATCCTCCAACCCTTTGATGTCGTCAGGTGTTACGCCTGCTTCCTGACAGCGCTTTCTGTAGTATTCAACATTTTCATAAACATGGCGGAAATTTTCGGCCAGTCTTTTGCCCTGAAGCTTTTTCAATTCCTCCAGCGGCATACATTCATATTCTTTTTGATAGTATTTTAAATTCATAAGTTACTCCATATAGTGGATTGCCACGCACTTCGTGCTCGCAATGACGTCATTGCGAGGAGCGCAGCGACGTGGCAATCCATTTTTTTATATTCATTATTTGCAATTTGATTTGATTACCGTGCACGGCAGCTGGTGCGCATTGCACAAAAAAGATAGAGAAGTTCGCCCTTAGGCGAAAAAGAATGTAAAGCAAAAGGATGTATGTTTTAATAATCCTAAAGTTCTTAACATATACTTAATATAGCACGATAAACCACGGATGTAAAGTGTTTTTTTACATAGAAACAAAATGTTATTATTTCAAAGCTCCTGTGACCAATCAAGCCGGCATCCCGCGGTATTTTCCAATTGCTTAAAAAATGATACAATGACCCATTATGGATTTGATCAAAAAACTTAATGAATGCGAGGCTCGTTTTAAGGAAGTGTCTGAGCTGGTTATGGATCCGGCTCTTGTAAAGGATGCTAAAAAATATAAGGACACTATGCGCGAGCATGGATATTTGACAGAGCTTTGTGCGCTTTATGATGAATACAAAAAAGTTCTTAACGGTATAAAAGATGCCAAAGAAATGATTACAAACGAAGATGACGCCGACATGCGCGAAATGGCACGCGAAGAGCTTAAGGAGCTGGAAGAACGCCAGCCTGCCCTTGAAGAAGAAATTAAGCTCAAGCTTGTTCCGCCTGATCCGCTTGATGAAAAGAACATTATTCTTGAAATCCGTTCTGCCGCCGGTGGTGACGAAGCAAGTCTTTTTGTACGCGACCTTTGGGAAATGTACACTCACCTTGCAGACCGCAAAGGCTGGAAAACAGAAACCATGGAAGCTCAGGAAACTGAAGTTGGCGGCTTCAACAAAATCGTAACTTCCATCAGCGGAAAGTTTGTTTACGGAACCCTCCGCTGGGAATCTGGAGTTCACCGTGTTCAGCGTGTTCCTGTTACAGAAAGCCAGGGACGTCTTCAGACTTCTACAGCTACTGTTGCCGTTTTGCCGGAAGCAGAAGAAACAGAAATCGAAATTAAACCGGGTGATGTACGCATTGATGTTATGCGTGCCGGTGGACCAGGTGGTCAGTGTGTAAACACAACAGACTCTGCAGTTCGCCTTACCCATATTCCAACCGGTCTTGTTGTAATTCAGCAGGATGAAAAGAGCCAGATCAAAAATAAGGAAAAGGCCTTCCGCGTTTTGCGTGCCCGTCTGTTTGACCTTGAAGAAAGCAAGAAGCAGGAAGAGCGCGCCGCTGCACGAAGCAGTATGGTTGGTTCAGGTGCCCGTTCAGAAAAAATCCGCACCTACAATTTCCCTCAGGACCGCGTTACAGACCACCGCATAAATTACAGTGCACATAATCTTCCGTCGTTTATGATGGGCGAAATGGACGATATGCTTGATGCACTTAATGTTTACGCCAAAGAGGAACAGCTTGCGGCTGATGTAACCTCACTGGAAAGCAACGCATAGACTAACAAAAAAAAGGAGAGACATTATGGAAAAATACACATTACGAACCTTCAGAGCTTTCGCAACAAAAGAACTGGAATCGGTTTCTCCTACTCCAGATCTTGATGTTCAGGTTTTATTGCAGCATGCCATGCACTACGACAAAACTCAGCTGCTGCTTTTTGCCGACAATCATATTCCAGATGACAAGCTGGAATGGCTTTATAACGCAATTGCAAAACGCCACTCAGGATTTCCTGTTGCATACATAACCGGTCACAAGGAATTTTACGGCTACGATTTTTATGTAACACCGCAGGTGCTTATTCCAAAGCCGGACACAGAAATTCTTGTTGAACGCGCTCTCGAAATCATTCTTGAAAAAATGGAAGACAGCTCCAACAGCGAACCGCTCACCATCTGCGACATGTGTACTGGCAGCGGTTGTATCGGCATTTCAGTTTTAAAAACCCTTTACGCTGTAGATAAAATTCCTGTGGAAAAACTTCCGCAAATTACAATGGTTGATATCAGCGAATCGGCTCTGGAAATTGCAAGAAAAAATGTTGCAACCCTTTTGCCGGAAAAAGACCTTGTAGAAAAATTTACCTTTGTTCAATCCGATTTGTTTGAAAATGTCAGCGGACAGTTTGACCTTATTCTTTCAAATCCTCCATATGTTCCAAGCAGCATGGTTGATGAGCTTTTAAAAGACGGACGAAATGAACCGCGTCTGGCTCTTGACGGCGACACCGACGAAACTGATGATGGAACTTCCCTCATAAAAAAGCTTATCATTCAGTCTTGCGAACACCTTGCGTTTAACGCTACAATTCTAATGGAAACCGGCGAATACAATGCTCTTCAGACAGCAGAGTTTGGCCAGTCACAGGGCTTCACCACACAGATTCACACAGACCTGGAAGGTGAATATAGGAATGTAGAGCTTTCAAAATAATGAGTGTAAAACAGATTTTTCATTCAGAAAATCCGGAGCAGCTGCTTAAGGAATTTTTTACAACCAACGATTATTTTTCTCAAGACCAGAAGGACCAGATAAGCAAGGCCTGGGATTTTCTTGTAAGCTGTACCTCAAACGAAGTGCGTTCAAGCGGCGAGCCTTATTATATTCATCCCTTGCGAGTAGCTCACATTCTGGCTCAGAACAAGCTCGACAGTGAAACCATCATTGCTGCCCTGCTCCATTCAATTAATCAGCACGGAGCTACCAGCGAGAAGGTAAACGAGCTTTTTGGTAAGAACATTGCTGATATCACAGACACAACAAATAAGATTCTCAATATTCCGATTAATACAAAATCAATTCATCAGTCAGACGCAATCAGAAAAATGTTTTTTGCAATGTCTGATGATGTGCGTGTTTTGTTTATCACTCTGGCAGACCGCCTGGACCGCATGCGCAACATCAAAAACCTGCGTCGCGAATATCAGGTAATTATTGCCGAAGCTGCCATTGGTGTATGGGCACCGCTTGCAGAACGCATGGGTATGCAGGCCGAAAAAAATGAGTTTGAAGACCTGAGCCTTAAGTATACCAACCCCGATGCCTTTCAGCAGATAAAGGCCATCGTAAGCCAAAAGTCCGATGAACGCGCAGAATATCTTGGCAAGGCAACCAGTGCAATCTACAAGGCCGCAGAAAAAACCGGTTTAAAGATTCAGATTCAAAGCCGCGCCAAGCATTTTTATTCGATTTATCAGAAGATGCGCAAACGCAACAAGGAAGCCGGTGAGCTTTTTGACCTGCTGGCTCTGCGCATTTTGTGTAACACTCCTGCCGAATGTTATGCACTTATAGGAATTGTTCACAGCCTGTGGAAGCCGCTGGACGGACGCTTTAAAGATTACATTGCCATGCCAAAGTCCAACGGATATCAATCGCTGCATACAACAGTTATGTGCGAAGGAAAGCCTCTGGAAATTCAGATCCGCACCTTTGATATGCACAACATGGCCGAGCACGGAATTGCATCTCACTGGCTTTATAAAAAAGGAACAAACCGCGACCTTGTTGAGTCCGACAAGCTTGATATTATGAACAGGCTTCAGGCTCTCAAGCAGGCTTCGTTGTCGGATGATAAAAGCTTTTCGGAGCTCAAGGACGAGCTGCTGGGTGACGAGATTTATGTATTCACTCCAAAGGGCGATGTAAAACGCCTGCGCGCCGGTGCCACAGCCATAGACTTTGCCTATGCCATTCACTCGGATATCGGTGAAAAAATTGTTGGTGCCAAGGCCGACGGAAAAATCATTCCACTGAACCGCCCGCTGCAGAATACTCAGATTATAGAAATCATCACAAATCCTCAGGCACATCCGACCGAGGCTCAGCTTAATATTGTTAAGACAACAAAGGCCCACCAGAAAATTCACAGCTGGCTCATGGCCAACGACCCGACCTTTAGCGAAAGGATAACTGCTTCACAGACACAGACGACAACAACGGCTTCTGCTCAGGTCGCCGCCCCGGAACACACAGAAAAAAAGCGCCGTCCAAAAAAAGGCATTCCTCCTGCTCAGGTTTCTTACCCAGACAAAAAGGTTCTGGTTCAGGGCGAACGCAACGTTCTCTACAATATTGCCCAGTGCTGCCATCCTCACTACCCCGACTTAATCATGGGCTATGTCACCCGCAGCAAGGGAGTTTCCATTCACAAGGCAGACTGCATCATCTACCAGCGTATTCCTAACAAGGATGAAAGAAGCGTAGAGGTTTGTTGGGAAAAATAGATTGCCGCGCTGCGCTCGCAATGACTGGGGCCCCTGAGCCTGCTGGGGTCCCTGAGCCTGTCGAAGGGCCTACCACAACCCATTTGCACAATGCACGGTGGCATGCCTTGCGCGGAACTGGACAAAGCAGCCGCACTCTGCGCAGGTCATTTCATTTAAAAGACGGGGGCATTCCCCGCAAATAGAAAGACGTCTGTCCAATTCATCCTGTCCGCAAAAGTCAGCGACCGGTTCGGAGGCAGCCATTTCGGCAACAAGCTCGGGAGTCATTTCCATGGCCGAAAGCTCGCGCTTTGATTCGCAGACAGGACATGGTTCAGTCATTTATTTTTTAATCCTTAAAGAAACAACACTGCGGGCTGGCATCTTTACAGTAACAGTATTTTCTGCAATTTCTACCTTGCATTTCTTTTCTACAACTTCGTTTGGCTTGTCAAAAGTGTTCATGCTGTTCTTAAGCTTACCGGCAAGCACGCGGCCCTCTGCACCACTAATAGCCTTAAGACCATCAAGTCTAACAGTAACAGTTCTGGCCTTGTTCAAATCGGCATTGGTAAGAGTTACAGTGTAGTCGCCCTTCTTGTGAGAAGCAGAAACTGTAACAGCATCAACCTTGGCATCATCAATACCAATAGTCTCGGTAGAAACAAAGCTTTCAAGATGAGTTGCATCCATGTGGTCCTTGTACATGTGGAATACATACCAGGTTGGAGTCTTAATCATCTTGGCGCCCTCAGTCAAAACAGGCGACTGAAGAACATTTACAGCCTGAGCAATATTTGCAATGCGTACACGATCGCAGTGATTATTAAAGATATTCAAAGTAATACCGGCAGCCAATGCATCGCGCACAGTATTCTGCTGGTAGAGGAAGCCAGGGTTAGTTCCCTTTTCTACAGCATGCCAGGTACCCCATTCGTCAACAACAAGGGCAACGCGCTTTTCAGGGTCATACTTGTCCATAATCTTGCTGTGAGTTTCTACAAGATACTTCATCCAGCTGGCCTTGTTCAAACAAAGATACCATCTCTTATCATCAAACTCAGCGGCAGGAGTACGGGTCGGCCAGTCAGGTTCAACAGTGTAATAGTGCAAAGACAAACCGTCCATATACTGAGCCGCATTCTTCATCAAAACATCAGTCCAGTTAAAATCCCCGCTGTTCGGGCCACAGGCAATCTTAAAAATCTTATCCGGACCATACTGGCGCACATAAGTCTGGTAGCGGCGATACAAATCTGCATAATGCTCAGGGCGCATGTTTCCACCGCAGCCCCAGTTTTCGTTTCCAACACAGAAGAGCGGAAGCTTCCAAGGCTTTTTGTGACCATTAGCCTCGCGCAGCTTACTCATAGGAGACTCGCCGCCAAAGGTAATATATTCAACCCATTCAGACATTTCCTGAACAGTACCCGAACCAACGTTTCCGTTAACATAAGGCTTACAACCAAGGGCCTCGCACAAGCCAAAGAACTCGTGGGTACCAAAGCTGTTATCTTCTACAACGCCGCCCCAGTGAGTATTAATCATCTTTTTGCGGGTTTCATAAGGTCCAATACCATCGCGCCAGTGATACTCATCGGCAAAGCATCCGCCCGGCCAGCGCAGGTTAGGAATATCAATCTCGCGGAATGCCTCTACAACATCCTTGCGGTAACCATTGATATTAGGAATCTTAGAATCCTTACCAACCCAGAATCCACCATATATACAACGACCAAGATGCTCGCTAAAGTGTCCGTAAATGTCACGGTTAATTTTTTCTCCATCGCGGTTGCAGTTTACAACAACATAATCCATAAAAATCCTCCAGTAGCCTGTTTTTTTGCTTCAACAGGTTAAACGATTTACTAAAAACCATTATAACAGATTATAAAAAAAATGCACGAGAAATTTTTGTATAAAAATGGATTTTTCTGGTATGAAAAATTAGTAGGGCGGAGCCCCGCCCTACGCCTCAAGTTTCCTTGCCCCGCGAGTTTGCAAAGCAAACTCGTTAGTTCGCGCAGCGAACGTATAACGCCCCAAGATTCTTTACCGTATCATTTTCGCCCTGGCCTGCTACACAATGTTTTTACGTGTGTTTTAATAAAAACGTGCATAACACACGTAATCATCAAAACAGATTCCATACAAGCTACGTGTGTTTTAGCAAAATAGTCTATTTCACACGTAACCATACAAGTTATTACACTCAGAAGTTACGTGTGTTTTGACAAGAAATTGAACTGGGCACGTAATAGTTTAAGAAATTAAACTTTTATCTGACTCAAAACCTGTCCGATTGGTTCGTGAATAACCAGTGTGGCATAGTCATCCTTAGAAGTAACTGATTTATTTAAAAGTACAAGATTTTTGCCGTGGAAATAGTCTACAAAGGAGGCGGCCGGGTAAACAACCAGCGAGGTTCCGCCAATAATCAATGTGTCGGCGGCGGCAATGGCGTGGACGGCTCCGCTGATTACGTTGTCGTCGAGGCCTTCTTCGTATAAAACTACGTCGGGCTTTACAAGGCCATTGCATTTGGTACAGCGGGGAAGACCATCTGGTGACTTGTCGCTGGCGGCAATAAAGGTTTCGTCGTAAAACTCGCCGCAATCCATGCAGTAGTTGCGCAGGGTGCTGCCGTGAAGCTCGTAAACAACCTTGCTGCCGGCCTTTTGATGAAGTCCGTCTATGTTCTGGGTAACAACTGCCTTGAGCTTACCGGCGGCTTCTAGTTCTGCAAGCTTGTAGTGGGCGGCATTTGGTTCAAAGCCTGTTGGAAGCAGCTTGGCACGATAAAAACGATAGAACTCCTTGGTGTCATGAAAAAAGAACGAACGGCTTATGATTGTTTCCGGCGGATACTTCCACTGCTGGTTGTAAAGTCCGTCTACGCTGCGAAAGTCAGGAATGCCTGATTCTGTAGAAACTCCGGCACCGCCAAAGAAGACGATGTTGGAAGACTCGTCGATGATTTTTTGGAGTTGGGAGATTTTATCGTCCATGTAAGTGCCTCCTTTTACGTGGATTGCCACGCACTTCGTGCTCGCAATGACCCGGGGCCCTTCGAGAGCCTCAGGGCCCCCACGTCATTGTCGCGGTCCCTG
>JAFZYR010000052.1 GCA_017616165.1 Treponema sp. | reverse complement strand
TAAAAATGATGATCAATACCACTTTGTTTCATAATGGCATTTGCTGTATGTCGTGATTTTATTTTTGAATCTACAGTGAAGTTTCGGTTTGTAATAGGACTGTAATAAATATCATGGTCACCTTTTCCATGACGAACAAATCGGCAATTATTTTGAAGAAGAATTTCACGAACCTTTTTCTCGTATTCAGCCATTATGCAAAAACCTTTTCGTGGCGTTCAACATTAAAATATAAAGAATTTAGTGCAGGCGATTTATTAAGTTCAATTAATTCTGGAGCTGCAAAACGAACACGCTCAAATAGTGCATCAAGAGAACCGCCTTCAAGTACGAGACCAGGAATATCATCACTCTGAGCAATCCAAACGCTTGCTTCTTCATCCCATGTAAAATTTACTCTGTATTCCATGTTACATCTCCTTTTTCTTGGTTTTCACTATTTAGTATATTATATCATACTTTTTAAAGAAAAAGCCATAATATCCTCTCTAAATTCAAAGATACTATGGCTTATGCACTTTTTCAACCAGTCTTATTTAGTTGAATCTTACCTACATTATCTATACTTTATCATAAAGTAAATAACATAAACCCAGCCCATGAGTCCGTGGATTATGGCCCAGCCTACTGATTTCCAGGTGGCGAAACTTATTACCATGGCAAGGACGGAACCAAAGGTAACGCCTTTTTCTACAGAACGCTTTACGATTTTTTTGGAGCCGTCCGGGCGTTCTTCAATTTCTTCAATAATTTCTTTTCCCATAGTTTTATTCCCTATTCAAATCTCTTATCTTCAATACGCTTTGTTTTCTTTTCGCTTCTTGGAAGTTCGCCTACGCCGACAACCTTTACGATTGGAGTCATGTTGTACTTCTGCTTGAAGTTGTAGGTCATGGTGAGGGCAGCTTCTGTACGGTCAGTGCCGCCTTCTACTTCCATCATTACTGTCATCTGGTCTTTGCCGTCTACGTGTTCGATGATGGCGCGGTATTCGCTTGAAGCGCCTGGAACTGTGCGGATTACATCTTCGATTGTGCTTGGGAAGATGATGTTGCCCTTTACCTTTACCATGTCGTCGCTGCGGCCCATGATTGGTGTGATGCGTGGGTATTTGCAGCCGCACTTGCATTCACCAGGAACAAAGGCTGCCAGGTCGTGTGTGCGGAAGCGGAACAATGGAGCGCCTTCCTTTACAAAGGTTGTGAGTGTTACTTCACCAAGGGTTCCTTCAGGAACAGGCTCGCCTGTCACAGGGTCAAGGATTTCTACATAAACGTAATCGTCGAATACGTGGATTCCCTCTTCGCCTGGACAGTTGATGCCGATTCCAGGACCATAACATTCTGTAAGTCCGTAAATGTCAAAAAGTTCAATTCCTAAAATATTCTTGATGCGGTTGCGCATTTTTTCGCCCCAGCGTTCAGAACCAATTACACCTTTTTTGAGGCAGATTTTATCTTTAAGTCCGCGTGTTTCTACCTGTTCTGCAAGGAGGAGAGCATAAGAGGAAGTTGCACACAATACTGTAGACTTCAAATCCTGCATCATCTGCAGCTGCTTTTCTGTGTTACCAGGTCCCATTGGAATTGCCATTGCACCAAGGCGTTCACAGCC
>JAFZYR010000120.1 GCA_017616165.1 Treponema sp. | reverse complement strand
TCAAAGCGTCCTACTTTAGTAGGGCGCTTTTTTTTGTTTGAGAAGTACTTAATTGTTCTTTCGATTTACACGCCCGATAATTGCTGCGCACTGCTCGCGATTTCGGGCTCTGGTTCTCACAATTAAGTACTTCTCTGAGAAATGCTAATTGGTTTACTAACTGGTGATTAATAGAGGCGTCCTGCTTTGGCGGGGCGCTTTTTTTTTAAACAAAAATCAGAAAATCCTATTTACATAGTTACTTGTATAATATATAATTCTCGATTAAAATATTTATATATAAGAGGTACGAAACATGGCATATTTTTTTGAAGAACCGTCACACACTTTTGATGAATATCTGTTGATTCCAGGTTATACTGGGCCAGACTGCATCCCTGCCAACGTGAATCTGCAGACTCCTGTAGTTCGCTATAACAAGAAGAAGGGTGAAAAATGTCCGCTTGTTATGAATATTCCTATGACATCTGCTGTTATGCAGGCTGTTTCTGACGATAAACTTGCCGTCGCTCTTGCAAAAGAAGGCGGCATTTCGTTTATATACGGTTCTCAGACGATTGAAAATCAGGCTGCCATGGTTGCCCGTGTTAAGGCTTATAAGGCCGGCTTTGTTACCTCTGATACCAACATTCGCCCTGAACAGACTTTGACTGAACTTGTTGCTGCTATTGAGCAGACTGGTCACTCTACAGTTGCTGTAACTTTGGACGGCACTGCTAACGGAAAGCTGCTTGGTATTATTACAGACCGCGACTTCCGCATTAAAAAGGCTGCTCCAGATGCAAAGGTTCAGGAATATATGACTCCGCTTGGTTCTTTGGTTATGGGCCATGAAGGAATTACTCTTGAAGAAGCAAACGATATTATCTGGCAGAAAAAAGTAAATCAGCTTCCTATTGTAGATAGCGATGGAAATCTTCTTTACTTGATTTTCCGTAAGGATGCTGCAAGTCACGAAGAACATCCTAATGAACTGCTTGATGATCAGAAGCGCTATATTGTAGGTGCCGGTATTAATACCCGCGATTATATGGAACGTGTTCCTGCTTTGCTTGAAGCTGGTGTAGATGTAATGACTTTGGATTCTTCTGAAGGCTTTACTGAATGGCAACGTCGCGCTTTACAGGATATTCATGGTAAGTGGCCTAATGCAAAGGTTGGAGCCGGTAACGTTGTTGATGCAGAAGGCTTCCGCTTTCTTGCCGAAGCTGGTGCCGACTTTGTAAAGATTGGTATTGGCGGTGGTTCAATTTGTATTACTCGCGAACAGAAGGGTATTGGCCGTGGTCAGGCTACTGCTACTATTGAAGTTGCAAAGGCCCGCGATAAGTACTACGAAGAAACCGGTATTTATATTCCTATCTGTTCTGACGGTGGTATTGTTTATGATCACCATGTAACTCTGGCTCTGGCTATGGGTGCAGACTTTGTAATGCTTGGCCGCTACTTTGCACGCTTTGATGAATCTCCTACAAACAAGCTTATTGTAAACGGCAACTACGTAAAGGAATACTGGGGCGAAGGTTCTAACCGCGCACGCAACTGGCAGCGCTACGACCTTGGCGGTAAAAAGGGGATGGCCTTTGAAGAGGGTGTTGACTCTTATGTTCCTTATGCAGGTTCTTTGCACGATAACGTTACTTTGACTACAAGCAAGGTAATTCACACAATGTGTAACTGCGGTGTTCTTACAATTCCTGAGCTGCAGAAGAACGCAAAGATAACTTTGGTCAGCGCTGCATCTATCCGCGAGGGTGGTGCGCATGACGTTATTGTGAAAAATAGTATTAAGGCAAATTAAAAGATTCCCGGGTCAAGCCCGGGAATGACAGATATTAAGGGGCCCTTCGACAGGCTCAGGGACCGCGGACAGTGTGGTC
>JAFZYR010000119.1 GCA_017616165.1 Treponema sp. | reverse complement strand
GTAAGCGCTTAATTATTGGGCGTAGCCCAAAATAAAAAGTACCACCGTGGCTTTTGTGCCACAGCAGCACCTTGACAATTCACATATAGTAGAAATTAGATCTTGTTGGCTTCGTCGATTCTTCTTTGGATCTCTGCTTTGACCTCAGGATTCCATGGAGTAACCTTTTCGAAAGTCGATTCATTTAAAGCCGAAGATGAAAGAATTTCTAAAAGATATTTGATGTAATGATAAACATTTACATCATTCGCTTTCGCGGTTTCGACAATCGAATATATAATCGCGCTTGAGTCCGCACCCTTTTGTGTATCACTGAACAGCCAGTTTTTTCTTCCTACCGTAAACGGACGTATTGCATTTTCGGACAGGTTATTGGAAAAACTAAGTCTTCCGTCTTCAAGATACACTTCCAGAAAGCGTCTTCTGTGTTCGATATAGGTCGTTGCCCTATCGAGTTTAGAGTTCTTCTGGGGTTTAAGTTTTTCAAACCACGACCAAAATCCGTCAAGAACAGGTTTTTCCAGTTCCAAACGGGCATTTTTAATCTCTTCGTAGGTTTTATACTTAGCTTTTATCTTTTTCTCCAGATCAAAGAGTTTATCAATGTAAGTAACTCCCTGTACGGCCGGCTGCTGATAATCGTATTGCTTTCCGTTAGGTATAGCATCATAAAGATATCTTCTTACATGCGCCCAGCAGGCCAATCTTTTTGCCCTGGGTACTTTGTTGTAACCGCTGTAGCCGTCACACATCAGATAACCTTTGTAGCCTCTTAGAAAGTTGTCAGCGGTTTCCCCGGCTCTTGTGGGAGAATACTTGTAAAGGATTATCGGAACACTTCCGTCCTCGCCGGTTCTGAAAAGCCACATGTAAGACTTTGATTCGGCTCTTTTTCCAGGCTCCTTTAGAACCTGTGTAGGAGTTTCATCCGCCATTAGGATATCCCTTTGCAAAAGTTTTTTATGAAGGTAATCATAAAAAGGCTTGAAGAACTCGTCTGTATTCTGTATAACCCAAGAAGCAAAAGTGGCTCTTGTGTAACATACCCCGTATTGCTTCCAGTCTTTTTCCTGTCTGTATAAAGGCATACCGTTTACAAACTTCTGATAAATAACCCATGCGATGGTTGAAGCTGAAGCCATACCGTGAAGCATATGAGCTTTCCCGTCTTTGCCTTTAACTATTACGGGCTGTTTCTTATCGGGAGTACATACAGGGCATTTATAATTAACACTGTAATACTCAATTACTTTAAAGATGGCCGGTGTATATTCAAGTTCCCTTCTGACAAGTTCCTCTCCGATGCGTTCAAGTTCGCTTCCGCAATCGGGACAGATTAAACTGTCCGGGATAAGTTCAACTTTTCTAACGGGAATACCTTTGAATCTTTCAAGGTTTGTGGAACGTTTCTTTTTAGAAGATGAGGTACTGTTTAATTCCTCTGCAATCGATTCGACTTCCTTAGCGGCTTCATCAAAATCCGCCTCATTCTCGATTTCATCAAAGAAAGTAATCTGACCTTCAGCCATATGATTTCTTTTTTCACTTGATGAACCGAAAAGCTTTTTCGTAAGATACTCAACCTGCTCTTTAAGATTATCTCTCTCGAGAGTAGTATCCTCTAAAGTCTTCTTAGTGGAAGCAATTGTTTCTTCAAGACTTCTTACAAGACTGTTAAGTTCTGAAATGGTATCTTTTAACTCGATTAACTGAGTATCTTTTGAACTTTTTGCCACTTGAATTTACCTCAAAAATGATATATTTATTATACCATTTTTTGAAGATTTTTTAAAGCAGAAACAGGCTTAAAAGTGCCGAAAATAAAGGCTTTTCAAGGGTTTTGTTGTGCAACTTTTTATGCTGATTTTATAGCCTTCGGCTGCTCGATATCTATGCCTGACATAAGCCAGTCAAACTCCCTCCAGGTAAGGTTTCGGACCTCGGATCTGTTCCTTGGCCACTTATATGAACCTTCAACGGAAAGACGTTTGTAGATTAAAACCATACCGTCGGATTCCTGCAAGATTGCCTTTATTCTGTCACGTTTACGGCCACAGAAAAGATAAATGGCATTACGGTCGATATTCATGTAGAACTCATTTTGGATAATGGCACAAAGACCGTCTATGGATTTTCGCATATCGGTATAACCGCAGACAATGTATATAGCATCCACGCATGAGATATCAGCAAGCATAACCGTTTCCTCCGTAAAGCGAACTAAGAATAACTTTTACAAGCATTGGATCAGCATCGTTTCGAAACTTAATGTTTGTATTACCCATTGAAATTTCTATTGTATGTGAATTGTCAAGGTACAATGATGTTTCCCTTAAAGAGGGAGACACCGGACGGGGAACATTTCCCCCGGAAATATTTATCTGAACCACTTCCTGCTTGGAAGTGAAATCAAGATCTTTGACATGGTTTCTTTCCGGAAGAGCGAATTCCTTCTCACGAAGCCTTGCAGCTGCTTTCGAAAACGTGCTTCGCGAAATACCGTTTGCGATACACCATTCGGTATCGGATAAGCCGCTTTGCCTGCACTGTGTGATAAGTTCAAACCATTCGGAAAGAGAACGGCTGGGTTGATTCTTAGCCATAAAAACCTCCATAATAGCGCTGAAAGTGTTCCAATGTTCCATTAGATCATTTAAGTATGGAACCGAAAGTGTTCCACTTTCCACTATTATGAAGAAGATACCGGCTTTATTCAATTCGCCCAATAATTAAGCGCTTAC
>JAFZYR010000118.1 GCA_017616165.1 Treponema sp. | reverse complement strand
TGTTCGGGGCAGGCGAAAAAAGCCACTTAGCGCCAATCGGAAAAAGCCAATTTTAGACAAACGAAAAGAACCAAAACTACCCGAATCAGACCTCCTTTTTAGAGTAATTCAGGCTGTTCCATTATAGGAGCAGCTTTTATTTTTTTAGTAGTTAGAGAAATAACTTCCCGCTTTAAGCCTCGATGGCTGTCGCCGTTAAAGTTGAAAATCAGAGAATCATCAAAGATTCTGTCGAGAGCACAAAGCAGAGTTTCTTCCTCTGTGAAATTCTGACGCCAAGAAACAGGCTGTTTATTGCTTGTAAAAACAATATTAGAACAACCTTCCTTATGGTAACGGCGATCAATCAAATCGAAGAATAACCTTGTGTTCTCTGCATCAAATACACAATGGCCAACTTCATCAATAATGAGACAAGAAGGTTTAACCAATCTTGTCATAATTCGACTGACACGGTCAAACTTTCTTGCTTCTGTAAACAGGTCATTCAATTCTGTCATCTTAATAAAATATGCTTTCATCAATTTCTGACAGCATTCATAACCAAATGCCATTGCAAGATGAGTCTTCCCTGTTCCAGTGGGACCTATAAAAGCAAGATTCTTGTGTGAATAAATCGGAGCAAGACTCTGTATGCTTTTCAATCTCTCAACATCGCGACCTTTTACATCATCAAATTTGAAGTTTGCAAAGGTTCTCGGATTCTTCAAAGGAAGCCGGCTGCATTTTAGCAGAAAATCTATAGACATCTCCTGCTTCTTTTCCACAAGCATTTCAAATGTCTGTGTAATTGCTTCAATGATTTCCTCTGAAAAATCATTCTCCATAGCAAAGGCTGCAAAATCTTCTGCAGGAACCCTTAATCTCAATTCCTCAAAACTCTTTCTTAATGCTTCAATGTTATTCATCATTATCCTCCCTGCTGAAATCAAAGCTGTCAAAGTTCAGTTCGTAATTCTGTTCTTCAAGCTGTTTTATTACCGTTTTTACTGTAGTAGTCGGAAACTCTTCCGGCTGTTCTACTGCATACTGGTCTTTACAGAATCTGTCTTTCTTACTCCATGTAACTTCATGAGTTATCAAGGCTTCAGTAAGATCATCTGAATAAATCGTAAGCAGTCTGTCAGTTCTGTTTACTCTGACGGTCTTCTTCGTGTAATAATACGGAACTCCAAAACGACGGCCTTCATAATTTACAAAACCGTCAAATGAAATCCTTCGCTCGGGACAAAGATAAGGTAATAGTCCTGCATCTTTGTTTAATGATGTATAAACATTACTGCATTCTTTAAGATGACATCCCTCCGGTATCCCATCGGTTGCCCGATGATATTTAGAATTCTGTTTTGAGCACCATTCCAGAGCACTCTCATTCAAATCTGTAACATTCCAGAAAGTTCGGCCTGCAAGAAAATTATCTTTCACAAACTGTATGAGACGTTCTACCTTACCTTTTGTGAACGGATGATATGGCTTACACAGTTTTGTCTGGAAACCGACAATCTTCATGAACTGTTCATAATCTCGGTTCCATACAGGATTTCCTTCCTGGTCACGCTTGATGACAATACTTTTCATATTGTCTGTAAGAACATAACGGGGAACTCCCATGTATTTAAATGCATGCAGCATTCCTATGAATAGATTTTCCTGCTTTGCATTCGGAAAGAATTCAACATAACGCTGTCCGCAATGATGACATATCATTGCAAAACAGGCTGCCTGCGTGGTTCCGATTTCTGAATAATCATGAACATGAACGAAGCCCCAGTCCATCTGATATGCTTCGCCAGGACCTGTAAAATATCTGCGACCTCTGTTTCCCTGAGGAAAAACAAGCTGCCTTTTTGCAGGTACGAGATTGCGGTGAGAAGCGATATAATTCTTTACGGTACTTATACCACCTTTATAGCCGACATTCTTTAACTGCTCAAAGCACACTTCCGAGTTTGTGACTCCTTGTTTCAGCAGATTGTCGATTATTCCGGTGTAACCAGATAAAACTGTTATTGAAAGTTTCTTTCCGGCAGAACCGTGAGGAACTTCTTTGAAATCATGTTTCTTGAGTCTTCTTAATCTGGCTCGTGTGATTCCAGTAAGTCTTTCAAGTTCTGCAAGATTTACATCTTCTGTTTTGAAAGTTTTGACATGTCTGCTCTTCAACAGATCAATGGCCTGTGTTAAACTTAATTGTTGCCCATTGTCATTTTTCATAGCTCCTTTTTCGAGTAGTTTTGGTTCTTACTCATTTTGGAGCATTTCTATGAATTATGGCAATGGCTTTTTTTAT
>JAFZYR010000117.1 GCA_017616165.1 Treponema sp. | reverse complement strand
GATATTCACGCTCTTGTGCAAGGTTCTCAACACTCTCGGCTTTGTCAACCAACTCGTTATACTCACTCTCAGTTACTAGAACACGTCCTAAATGCCCCTTTTTACGCTCAAATTTGCGCTCTGAGAGCCTTTGGAGGTGTTGGGATAGGGTAGCACTATCTTCTAGCGTTTTTTGCGCTTTTTTGTGGGCTGAAATAGCCTCATTTGCGTTCTGTTCCGCTTTTGCTGTCAACAACTGTTGGTTTGCTACCTCTTTTTCGAGTTTTTCGGCTGTTTTTGCTTTCAGCTCACTGATACTCATGTTATGGTTTAGCCTTTTAGACTTTGTTGGAGCCACGACACGAATTTTGCGAAAGTAAGGTCTAGCAAAGATACGCTCTTGTAACTCGTCATGCAGTGTATTCAGCATGGCTTTAGTCACGACTTCTTTAGCGCAGACACGTTCTTGTGTGTATGTCTGCCCCTTTTTCTCAGCGGAACGATACTTTCTTTGCTTAACTACAGTCGGCACGAAACCGTAATGCAGGTGCGGAGTGCTTTCATCCTTGTGAACTGTTGCGTAGATACAGTTTTGTTTACCGAATTTTTCGTCAAGAAACTTCTTAACATCTTCAAAAAACTGACTTTGCAACAGTTCAGTATCGTTTTTTAGCTCTTGTGGTAGCGTTACAACGACACCACAACAAGCAACCAAGTCATGTCTTTTAGAGTGACTGACTTCCTCCAGACGCTTTTGCAATACGTCAATATCGCCGTGTTGCAAGTCGTAATTTAGATGTGTTTTTCGTCGATCAATATCTGCATTTCCATACTTTCTTGTCTGATTTTTATCGCGATTTACATGAGCAAATATCTGCCCCATGCTCGTCATTTTGAACTTTGTTATGTGCATATTTATGCCCCCGAAGTCTATCCTTTCTTGCAGAAAGTATAGCACGTTATACCTTTTGCTCCAAAGTCGACAAAAGGACGTGCAAGGGAGTACCCTTTGAACCCCTTATTTTTACCTAAAAAATTTAGGTAAAAATATCCGTTAGTAGTAACCTTTACTACTAACAAAATAAGCAAGTAGTAAAAAATACTACTTGACATACATATAACAAGTAGTATAAAATACTACTATAAGTTAAAGATAGTAGTAAATTTTACTACTTATAGATCCCAGGAGCGCTGCAGAAATGTTAAAATTCACCTTTGACAAAAAAACCGGAAAAACCATAGTTCAACGAAAGACTACAGAAACAAGAAAAACAACATCCGGCAAAACTTATGTTGTTTATGACGTTCTAGGTTTCATCGAGCGCAGTCCTATAGACTTGACTGCAGAGCAGAAACGCTACAGCATTGCAGAAGATGTAACTCAGCAACAGCAGTACATACTCACACATGTTTGTGCTGACCTTGCCAACGTGTTCAGTTCTGAATACACATTCCGAGCATCGTCAACAGCTCTGGAACTCACAGAGGAAGAACAAGCAGAGGTCGAGAGTAAGACAAAAGAACTGACCCAATACTACAAAGCCACTCTGCGTGAGTGGCTCAAAGTAAACCGTGATATGGTCAATATGGGTCTGAATTTTGCCTTTGCGAATGACAAACCGCACCAAACGGACATTGATGAAGTTCTAGCAGAACAATAACCGACTGATGATAAAAACCACGGCATTAAGGAAAAACAGAAAATGCAGATCCGTGAAACCACTGCTTTTGGTTTTTCTTGGCTTCATTGAGTTCAAAATCGCGTGATTTTCCTTGTCAGCCTTGATGAAGTCAGACAGGTTACCTTTAGCAAGGTACTTCCAATTCATGTACAGAGAGCGTTTTTCCTTGTAAAACACACCTCTTTCAACTAACTTCTTAACGCTTTTTGAAACGTTCGATTTGTCTATGCCAAGTTCGTCTGCAATATCTTGCTGAGAGATGTTAATCTGATTACCGTACTGCATTTTTGCAGAGTATTGTATTAACACAGCTATGTCCTGCTTTGATATAGCATCGTCTTTAGCTAATTCAAGCATATTCATGATAAACATAAAACAGAATTCCTCTGTTGGCTTTGCTCTCTGTTGTGCAACATTAACAGAGATGTTAGGAACACCTACAGAGTTAACAGCGTGAAGTACATCAGCAACTATTGCTGGGGGAAGTTCTTTAAGTGCTAATTTTTGTGCATTTTTCATACAAAAAACAAGTAGTATTTTTTACTACTACCCCTCCTTATATAGAGTTATATAATAGAATTAGAAGGAAAACCGAAAAAAGCAAGTAATATCAATAATTTACGCAAAAAAAAGTTGGTGAGTTTACCAACTTTAGTTGGTGAGTTTACCAACTTGCTTTTTTCGGTTTTAGATCCTACCATCTGCCATGCCTAATTTCAACTTTGTTGGTGAAAACACCAACAAAAGTTGATCTTAGTCACGGCAGACACGGGGGGTCGCCCCCCCAAACCCCCTCGTGCTGTTGCGCCGTGTCGTTTTTCCGCAAGCGAAAAAACACACTGGGCTCACAGCTAGCTTGCTAGCGGTAAATTTTACTACTGCATGTTACCTATGATAGCCACGGCTCTGACGAATGCCCAAAGACTCACATAGCTCACGATAGTAGTCACTGAGATGTGTCCACACACTCTTAACGACTTTTTTCAGAGTTTCAACTTGCCCAACAAGTTCCAAGTTCTCAGCTTTCAACTTCTCGTTTGCCCTTTTTAGTTGCTCGTTCTCAGTAGTAAGATTTACTACTTCTCTCTGAACTTCAGTGTTCTTGCGCTGTAACTCGGCATTTTTCTCAACTTGGCGCGTATAGCGTAGGTTGTTCGTCGCATGATAGCTCTGCATTTGCTCGTATTCTTCTCGAAGTCTCCGTGTTTCTTGTCCGGACGCGGTTCTGAGCAGATATTCACGCTCTTGTGCAAGGTTCTCAACACTCTCGGCTTTGTCAACCAACTCGTTATACTCACTCTCAGTTACTAGAACACGTCCTAAATGCCCCTTTTTACGCTCAAATTTGCGCTCTGAGAGCCTTTGGAGGTGTT
>JAFZYR010000116.1 GCA_017616165.1 Treponema sp. | reverse complement strand
GTTTTTGTTAACCACGGTTAACAGCATTATTTGGCTATATATCGTTGTTTGTCTCAAAGGCTTGACAAAATCGAAAAAATGTTCTATAATAAAAATGGATAAAACGGATTTAAGCTAACTATGTCCAAATATAAAAAAAGCCCTATCTGCTACACAGAAAACAGGTAACTAACGGACTTTAAAAAAATGATATATGAATATCTTGAACAATATGAATATATCACACTCTGAGCGAAAAGTCAAGAGGTATTTTTAAAAAACGTAAAAGTTATAGTTGGATTCCCAAATAATTGGAGATAAAAACCGTCTGAATAATTACAGACCGTAAGGGGCTTTTTGAACGGAAAGGAAGTGATGTATTATTATAGGACAACAAAATAAGAACAGTGTCACAGATATTGCGGTTATGGTAATTGTATTCAGGCGTTTTGATTATGATAAAAATTACAATTTTAAATTCTGTAACACTTAGCGGAGAAGTTTGGAGACAAATACCAAACTACCCAAATTACTTAATTAGCAATATGGGAAGGCTTTACAGCGGATTTGATAATCAGATTCGCAAGGGCTCGTATAAAAAAGGATATCACATTTACGAGCTTTTCAATGAACAAAACAAAGGCAAAAGGCACGGCAAGAGAATAAGGGCGGCTCGTTTAGTGGCGGCAGCTTTCTGCAAGAACTATGCAAAGGACAAGCATATACACCACATAAACCGCAACAGAACTGATGATAGAGCAATAAACCTATTACCAGTCACGGCGGCGGAACATAGAGCTATTCATGTTTTATATGATATACTTGCAAAGAATATCCCTTTACTTGCGGAACTGTTGCAACCTATCATACATTGCAATGTAAACTTGCTTTTCGATGATACGAAAGGCGGTGATGTAGCATGAATAGACAAACACTTGCAAGCTTACAGGTTTGTTGTGGCGTTGATACATTCGAGGTAACAACAAACAAGCCGTTATTAGTTAGTATTGGCGGTATTACTTCAAAAGGACATTTGCAGCCGTGTAATACTCACGGTTTGCAATTCAAATACAAAGTAAATCCCGACAAGGTTATTGACGGAGCAAGCGGAAACATTGACAAGCTCAAAGCGGTATTTGAATTTGTAAAGAAGTGTTTTGACGGTGCAACAGAACTATTTATCAGCCGTATAGATTACAGGTTTGATGATATGAGCAACGACTATAACCGCTTTTATAAGTTAAACAGATTATTATTGTCAATGCTTGCTGTATGCTTTAATTCAAGTAATAACTATTCAAGCAGCGACTTGCTCACGGCTGAAAAGCTTACAGTCAGATTTGACTGCGACCATAGCGACCTGCATATTAGCGGCGAATATTACAACAAGGAACGGCAAGAGCCGAGCGGAGAAGTCAAAACAAGACTGGAACTGCGGAGTAGGCAATTATATATTCCGTTTTTGGACGGCAGCGACTACGAGAGCTTTTTGCTTGCTGAGTGGCTTGAACGTATTAACGAGGCTCTCACGGCAGATACTTTCAATTCTGTAATACAAATATGCACAGAGGGCATTATAGAGGGCTACAAGACAAATATTGAAGAATGTGGCAACCTTACAGAGTATTTTGTCAGTGTGCGTGATAATATATACACCACAAGACAGCTCTCAAACCTGTACGGCATATTAGGCAGAGCAGATACCGCAAGACAATCCGCCTACAAGTATAGGCACGGCGACAAAAAGACCAAAGGAAGAAAGCTCCCCTGCTTTTCACTTGCTGACTTGATATTGTACCGTGACAAATTGGAGCAAGCCGCTTTCAAGTTTTTTGAGACTCAGAGCGACGAGCTCACAAAGGTTGCATAAATAAAAAAAGTAAACTAATAGTTTACATTTCATAAAAAGCAAAAACAGCGGTTTGCACCTATATACAGGACTGCAAGCCGCTTTTTTGTACCCTTAAAATTACTAATATGTAGCCCACAGAAATAAGCAGGCTCTCACAGCGTTTTAAATGCGTTTTAAAGGCTCTCTAACTTTTGCAATACTTCAATATTGCCTTATGCGGTGGCGGCTGTTGTGGCGTATTCTGGACAGCGTAGCAGGCAGATAAAAATAATTTGTTTATGGGATTTGAAACCACGAACGCAGCGGCAGAATAATTTCATGTAAAAGAAAAGTAAAATTAATTAAATATATAGTGCCTTTCATGCAGGTTCAAGTCCTGTTATTGTAGAACTCGGAGAGCCAAATACCTCGATAATATGTGATTTGCAGCAATGATATACTGTCTATCAATAGTGGCGAAAGACCACTACTTAATAGTGGCGAAAGACCACTACTAATAGTGGCGAAAGACCACTACTAATAGTGGCGAAAGACCACTACTCACATTATATAAGATTATTAAAGATTATTATAGAAGGCGGCGCAGCCGCCCACAAGCAAAAGGGTAAAAAAAAAGAGCTTGCAAAAGCTCAATAAATGTGATAAAATGTAAAAAGCGGCAACCGCTACCAACAGTTACCGCAAAGACTTAACTTGTAAAGTTACAAGTATTTCCTTTCATAACAATAATAGCATACTTTGCGTCTTTTGTCAATAGGCGTGTTATACTCTTTTTGTTTTGTGAAACTTGTAACTTTACAGGCTATACCAAACCAAAGGAGCTTTTTTATTATCATGGACTTTCTCAAAATTCTAAAGGAACTAACCAAAACAAGCAATTTGCGGCTCAGTGATATTTGTGTTATGGCAGTATTAGTAACTTATGCACAGTATGAGCCCGAACAGACAATAGAAATATCAGCAACTAAAATTCATGCAGAATTTGAACGGCTTAATCTTAAGACGATAAAAAAGAGCCTTCAACATCTTACAGAGCTTCACTACATAGAAACCATAAAGCAAGAAGCTCCCAAACCAAACAAATACAAAGTATTGATTGACGTACCAAAGGCGCAGGCTCAGACCATGCACCAAAAGAAGAATCCATACAAGCAGAGCAACGAGCAAGGCACAATGATTGAAGAATACAAGAGGATTGTAAACGAGAAACCATTTTTGAATTAAAGGCGGTGCAACGATGAGAGAAAACATAAACACGCTAAACTATTTAGCACAAGTCCTTTACAGCGAGAGCCGCAACCGTGACACAGTAAACAAAAGCAGGGCGCAGCTTTATCAAAGCATTATTGACGATATGCAAGAACAGATTGATTTAATTATGGACGAGCTTTTAAAGGCGGAGCGTGAACAGTCATGAATAAATCAATATCACAGATTGCAGAGGATTTACAAGTAACAAGGCAGACCATATACAACAAGCTCAAAGGTACGGCTCTTTCTGCCGCTGTCAAACCTTATACAGTACAACAGGGCAAATATACTCTCTATGATGAGCAGGCTCAAAACCTAATAAAACAGGCAATTTGCGGCAATAGCGTAAACGATAATTTGACAGCTTGTAAAAGAGGATTTGACAAAGTGTCAAGTGATTTGACAGAATGTAAAAAAGAATTAGACAAGCTGTCAAAAGAGCTTGAAAACAGGGACAATAAAATCCTTGAACTCAATGCAGAGATTGACGTATTAAAGGCAGAAAGTGAAACTGTAAAAGGTGAATTGACAAAGTGTAAAGGTTTACTCTCAGACCGTGACAAGCAATTGGACGAGCTCAGAGCAGACAAGCAAAAACTCAATGAACGACTTGACAAGGCAGAAAGTGAAAGAGCCAGCTTTTTAAATAACATTAGCGAGCTTACTATTGCATTAAAGGCAGCGCAAGCCCTGCACGGTATGGACAAGCAACAAACTGTCATTGAATTAAAAGAGCCAGCGGCGGCGGAGCAAAGCGGAGCCGCCCAAGAGCCGCAAAAAAAATCTTTATTGTACAAGCTCTTTCACCGTAAAGGCTAAAAATGTTTCACAGAATTGTTTCACAGAACTTTTTATGTGTTACGAACCGTGTACCGATTCCGCTTTTATTTACTTTAAAGGCTTGAAACAACGTATTATAGGCATAAGCAGGCAACAATATTAATAAAAATCGACAATTAAAGCAGGCTCGTTTTATAAATGAAACAGCGATAAGCGCCTATATATCGTTATTTGTGCGAGCTTTTATATATTTGTCAAATAGTACCAAAACTAACCTACATAATTTAGTACCAAAACTACTTGACAAACAGCCCTTTACATGATATAATCATAGTAACAAAACAAAGTATAGTTTGATTTGGTACAATACTATACTGAAAGGGGCTTTTATTATGTGTAAACTGTATTCATATTGTAGAGTATCAACGCAAAGGCAAGACCTGCAAAGGCAGATAGACAACATTACAAAGCTATACCCTAATGCAGCTATTTACTCAGACAAATTCACAGGCGCAACCACAGACCGCCCAAACTGGAACAAACTGCACAAGCTCTTACAGGCAGGCGATACAGTTGTATTTGATAGTGTATCACGTATGAGCCGCAACGCAGCCGAGGGCTCAGAGCTCTATCAAGAGTTATACTGCAAAGGCGTGAACCTTATATTTATTAATGAGCCGCACTGTAATACAGATACTTACAAGCAGAGCGCAGCGCAGAGCATACCAGAGACAGGAAACGAGATAGCAGATATATATATACAGGCAACAAACAAAGTTATAATGATACTTGCTAAACGTCAAATCGAAATAGCATTTGAGCAAGCCGAGAAAGAGCGCAAAGATATATGCAAGCGAGTTAAAGAAGGTATGCAAGCCAAAAAGAACAAGGCAGCAGCCGAGGGCATAACAATAACTTACGGACTTGAAAAGGGCGCAAAGCTCACAGTCAAAAAAGCAGCTCCTGCAAAGGATATAATCCTAAAGCATAGCAAGGACTTCAACGGAACGCTTACAGATTCAGAGGTTTGCAAGCTCGCAGGCATTAGCCGCAACACATACTACAAGTACAAGGCGGAACTCAGAGCAGAGCTTGATAAATAATAATAGCGGAGCAAGTATTAAAAGCTTGCTCCCTTTTATAATACGGGGGCTACATTACATTTTACAGGCGGCTTTCTTTTGGTCAATACCTGCAAGGTGATAAAAAACAGTCTCCACTAAAAAAATAAATCCCGAAAGGAATTGAAAAGCATGAAAAGACCTATACCCACATTAGCAGCTTACTGCGATTTATCGGAATTGCCTGCTTATTGGCAAGAGCAAGTACAAAAAGCCTTTAGTTATATTAAGGGCGCAGCTCCTAACGATGATAACACAGAATGTTATCTTAGGAAAGAAGAAGATAAAGGCTATACGCTTACAGTCAATTATTTCTATTCTGATGATGTACCCGAAACAGAAACGCTATACCTTGACGAAACGGAAACGGAGAGCCAAGAGCTTGACCGCTTAATCATTACAGGCATACAATACAGCCTTGCTCACATAGCAGAGATATATTAAAAACAAGAGCCGCCCCAAGATTACAGAGGGCGGCTTTATTCTTATAGTTTTTGTTAACCACGGTTAACAGCATTATTTGGCTATATATCGTTGTTTGTCTCAAAGGCTTGACAAAATCGAAAAAATGTTCTATAATAAAAATGGATAAAACGGATTTAAGCTAACTATGTCCAAATATAAAAAAAGC
>JAFZYR010000115.1 GCA_017616165.1 Treponema sp. | reverse complement strand
CTTAAGTTCGAAATCGGATCAATGGTTGAATTCCCACGCACAGCATTGATTGCTGACAAGGTTGCTCAGTTCGCTGACTTCTTCTCATTCGGTACAAACGACCTTTCACAGACAACATTCGGCTTCTCTCGTGATGACTACGGTAAGTTCATCGAATCTTACCTCGATCAGAGAATCCTCGAAGACGATCCATTTGCTACACTTGATCCAGATGGTCCAGGTGCTCTTATGGAAATTGCAGAAGCTAAGGGACGTTCAGTTAAGGCTAACCTCCACCTTGGTATCTGTGGTGAACATGGTGGTGACCCAGCTTCTATTGCACTGTGCTACAAGCTCGGTTTGAACTACGTATCTTGTTCTCCATTCCGTGTACCACTTGCTCGTCTTGCAGGTGCACAGGCTGTTATCAAGGCTGGAATTAAGAAGGCTCCTGCAAAGAAGCCTGCTGCTAAAAAAGCACCAGCTAAGAAGCCAGCAGCAACTGCTGCTAAAAAGCCAGCTGCTAAGAAATAAGAGATTGTCGGGTCAAGCCCGACAATGACATTGTTCGAAAAGGTCGTCCTCACGGGCGGCCTTTTTTTTCACTTTTTTTTTTGCCCAAAATACATTATAATATTTGCAATGCATTATATAGTAGAATACGAGTTTGCAGCCATTTTCCTTTCTCTAGCTGTCATTTTTAGCTTTTTCCGCAGGAAAACTGTAAACACCCGCCTTACAAACGGGTTTCTGTTTCTTATAGTAATCGTAATTCTTTCTGCTGTAGTCGATCTTAGTGCAATTTATGTAAACGAAAATCCATACGAATTTCCGCTGTGGTTTGCATACTTTACAAACACCTTATATTATTTTCTTTCTATTATTTTCCCGCTGGCGTTTTACAGCTGTGTAAAATATTCAATTACTTCAAACTTTACCCGTTCCAAGTTTAAGGTATTGCGTTATTTCACTCCTATAACCATAGGTGAGTTATTGGTCGTTACTTCACCCTGGACGCATGCTATTTTTTATTTTGACGAAGCAAGGGTTTTTCATAAATCGTACGCCTATCTTTCGATTTTTATTGTTTTTGGAATCTATTACCTGAGTGCAATTTATAAAATCATTTTGTACCGCAAGGAAGTTACAGTCGGCCAGCGGGTTACCGTATATTTTTATTCAGTCGCCTGTATCGTTGCAATTGTTATTCAGACCTTAAAGCCTTCGCTCATTGTAATGGGCTTTGTGTCTGCGGTTTCTACAATGATGATGTTCCTTTCGCTGGTAAACCCTACCAACTATGTGGACAAGGAAATGGGCTCGCTAAACCTAAAGGCCTTCCGTGATGTTGCAGATCAGGAAATATTCAGGGACAAGCCGTTCCGTGTAATTGGTATTCAGATTGTAGGAATAAGATTTTTAAATGAAACAATAGGACTTGAAAATAAAGCAGAGCTCCTTAAAAATCTGTACATTCTTTTGCAAAAGGCCTGCGGTAAACACAGACTCTACAGAGTTTCGGGCAGCAGAATGTTTGTCATTATTCCTGATGACGGCGAGATTCAGCAGCACATCGTAGAAAATGTTCACACGGTTTTTGGTAATTCCATTCGCATGGGAGACTTTAGGATTTCGCTTACAGAACGAATTGCCCTGTTCCGCTATCCGGATGATGCAGGCTCCGTACACGATATAGAAGAGCTTATGCATGCAACCCTGCTTTCTGTTATTGATGAAGAGCCTGGCACAATCGTAAAGGTAGATAAAAATATTCTGGTAAAGAAAAACCGTGAGCTTGCAATTCTTCAGGTAATGAAAAAGGCTGTACGCCGCGGAGATTTTTATGTTGTTTATCAGCCAATCTATTCCTTTGAAAGTGGACGCTTTACCACCGCCGAGGCCCTGGTTCGTCTTGAAAATGATGAGCTTGGCGAGGTAAGCCCGGAAGAGTTTATTCCAATTGCGGAACGCAACGGCATGATTTTGCAGATTGGAGAATTTGTTTTTGAAACTGTCTGCCGCTTTATCCTTCATCACAAAATCTGGGAAAAGGGCATAGAATACATTCACGTAAATCTTTCGGTAATTCAGTGTATGCAGGAAAATCTTGCAGACCAGCTGTTCCGCATTATGGATTTGTACAATCTTGATTACCGTTATATAAATCTTGAGGTTACTGAGTCTGCGGCTGTTGCTTCCAGCGAAACCCTTATGGAAAACATGAACCGCCTCATAGACCGCAACATGAAATTTTCTCTTGATGATTTTGGTACAGGCTTTTCTAATACAGCAACCCTCATCAAGTATCCGTTCCATTCAATCAAGCTGGACAAATCAATGGTATGGAACGCTATGCACAACGAAAAAGCAGAAACAGTTTTGCGCAACACAATAGAAATGGTTAAGCTTTTGCATATGGAAATTGTTGCCGAGGGTGCAGAAACTCCAGAGCAGGTAGAAAAGCTTAAGGAAATGGGTGCCGATTATGTTCAGGGCTTTTATTATTCCAAGCCAATCACAAGAGATGACTTCCTTGAGCTTTTAAACGACACACAGAGGAGAAAGTAGGCATATGACAGAATACATATTCAGATACGAAGTTGCTGCCTGTCTCATTGCTTTAGCCATAAGGCTTTCCTATTTCCAGGGAAAAAAGATAAAGACCACTACTTCTCAGGCCTTTAACGCTCTTTCCTGGCAATGTCTTACCTCCAGTCTGTGTAATATTGCTTCTGTTTTCCTTATTAAATATATAACTGCAAAAACCTTGTGGCTCAATTATATTGTCATTATCTGTTATTACGTTATCTTTAATGCAATTCCGCTTTGCTTTTATATATGTCTGTATGCACTTTCCGAAAACAACCGGCGCCTTCCACGCAAGCGTTTCTGGTGGTTCTTTGGAGTATATCTTTTCTTTACAGCGTTTACGGTTACTTCACCGTTTACACATTTAATTTTCTGGTTTAACAGCGATTTTGAGCTTTGTCACAACTTTTTGTTCTATGGTTATTATGTGCTCGACCTGTTCTATCTGACTGCAGGTATAATTCACTTTTTGCGCCATCGCAGTCAGTTTACAAAAAACCAGACAGTTTCGTTGATGTTCTATACCTGTGCCTGCTTTGGCGCTGCCGTGCTTCAGACAATTAATCCAAAGCTGCTGGTTACAGGCTTTATGTTTGCGCTTACAATTCTTATTACATACCTTTCTATGGAAAATCCGGATGATTATGTTGACTCCGAAAGTCATTTGTTCAGTCGTCTGGCCTTTAAGGTAAAGTGTCAGTCCGATTTTGCCATGCACCATAAAAACTTTTTCATTGGTATGTATGCAGAATCACTTTTCCATATTCTTAATTCTCTGGGTGAAACTAACCGCGAGGCTTTTTACAAGGAGGTTACCGGAGCTTTAAAAGAGATTTCTGGAACTGAGACTATATTCCGGCTCACCTATGAAAAAATTGCGCTTATCATTCCGTATGAATCAGATGAAAAATGCCAGGATATTGTAAACAGAATAAGCAATTATTTTAAGGAGCCTGTAAAATGCGGTCCTGTTGAAGTTTCGTTTGCAATTTCAATGAAGACTGTAAAGACGCCAGATGATGTTGATACAATTGAAGACCTGATTGATTTGCTTGAGGATTCTCTGGAAGATAAAACTGCCATGGCTACAGGTTCTGCCTTCCATGCCGATGTTGCCGTGCTTGAAAAACGACGCCGCGAAAACAGAATCATTCAGATTCTCGAAGAATCTATGAATAAGAATGCCTTTGAGGTTGTATATCAGCCTATCTATAATATTGCCAAGGGCGGTTATACAAGTGCCGAAGCGCTCATAAGATTAAAGACAGAGGAATTTGGTTATATAGAGCCCGAAGAATTTATTCCGCTTGCCGAAAAGAATGGACTTGCCCTGCTCATAGGTAATTTTGTTTTGAACGCAGTCTGCCGTTTTTATTCAGAAAACCGCCTTTGGGAAAAGGGCATAGAAAAAATCCATGTAAATCTTTCTGTCATTCAGTGTATGCAGGAAAAAATGTACGAGCATATTTTTGAGGTTATGGACTACTATAATCTTGATTATGAATATATTAACCTTGATGTAACCGAAACAACTACAATTGCCGCAAACGAAATATTACTGCGCAATATGAATATTATGAAGGACCACAATATGTGCTTCTCGCTGGATAATTACGGAACAGGTCTTTCTAATACAAATACACTGGTAAAGTATCCGTTTAAGTATGTAAAGCTGGACAGGGCACTTATTCAGTCTGCTGTAAATGATGAAAAGGCCCGAGTCATTCTGCACAAAACGGTTTCCATGATTAAGGATTTGAATATGGAAACAGTTGCCGAGGGTGTAGAAGATCTGGGCCAGTATGATATGGTAATTTATCTTAACTGCGACTACATTCAGGGATTTATGTTCTCTAATCCACTGAATGCAGACGATTTCCTTCGTTTTGTTTCAAAGAGCTAGAATCTTATCCAGTTAAGCTTTGCAGTTACATAAAAATTCCAGGTTGTCTTTGTGTTGTTGCCAAGATCAAGCAGGGCGGCATATCCAATTCCAAGCTTTTGTGTAGCGCCAAGATTAAAGCGTGCTTCCATACCAAGATTTATCTTCTTTTCAATCTGCAGGTTCATAGGGAGTCCTGTCGAAGGTGTATTTTTGTCGGTATGGTTGTTGCCAAACGAAGCAAGTCCCTGGGCAGAAAAGCTACCGTCTGCCATGCCAAAGAAGAAGCTTGGAATAGTATAGGTGTAATTGAGCAAAAGCTTGCCTGGGAACAGACAGTTTTCGGCCTGACCAAGGAAGTGTGCTCGGCTCATCTGTGGAACTGTATCTGATGCAAAGTCTGTATAGCGGACAACAAGGCCTGCTTCCTGGCTTCCTGTGGTGTTGCCATACGAAACTGAGAATTCTCCCTCGTACCCTATGAACATTTTGTTTTTGTCAAAATTCCATTCACCAAGGGCAAGGTTGGTTATATTAAACTGCAGCTTCTGGTCTTTTGGCAGGTTTGCAGTCTGAATGTAACTAAGCCCTGCCTGATAATTAATATCTTTTGAGAACGGAAGCTTTTCCAGTAACGAGAAGGCATGGTCGCTTTCCTGTTTAAAGGTTACGCCTGTGTAAGCAAGAATGTCCAGCTCTCGTCCAAGGCTGTATTGTTCACGGCTGTAAACCGGCATTGTGTAACCAAGGATGAGGTTATTCTGCAGGGTAAAGCGGCTCTTGTCCTTAGCGAGTTCAAACCACGAAGAATTGCGGCTAAGCAGTATGTCCAGCGCTCCTGAAAAAAGCGGAGTTTCCATAACAAATTCGCCGGTAAAGTTTTTTATGCCTGGATAATAAAAGGCATCGGCGTATATCACGCCCTGACGCATCTGCAGGCGTGGTAAAAGTCCTGCAAACATTCCGCCAAAGCCAAGATAGGTTTTTTCCGGTGCATCAATTGTATTTACAAACGGCAGATACAAAATCGGTGTGATGTAAGGTCTAAAGCCCTTGATGTTTGTAAGCTCCGGAGTTGCACCCTCAAGATTTTCCAGCTTTTCAATTGCTTTTTGGCTGCGGTGCTTTACAGGGTCGTTTTCAGGCTTTTTGTCGGTGTCTGAGCTTGAGGTGTCTGCAGACTGTGCGTCTTCGTCTTCGGCTTTTTCTGTCTTTGCTTCTGCGAGCTTTGTATAAGGATCAAAATCAGGGTAATCATTAGAAAGCGGTCCAAAGGTCATTATTTCGCCTGCAGGAGAAGGACCTTCAAAGTCTGCAATGTTTCCCCATTCTTCCAGAGGCTTTATTTTGATTACGCTTCCTGTAGAAGCTTCTGAAGCATAGAAAACTGCCATGTCGTTTTTATAGGCCCAGAGGGCACCAACAGGATCCGAAAGCTTTGGTGTGCAGGTAAAGGTCTGTCCGTCGGAATTTGGCACAGCCTCGTATATTTCAAGGCGTCCGCGGTCGTTTGAACAGAAGGTGAGTGTTCCGTCCTTATTAAACTCTGGAGAAGACGGATCTGTTATAAAGTCATGCTCTGTGTTGGTTACGATTTTGTACTGGCCGGTTGTCATGTCGCCAAGAGCAATGCAGGCACGGTCTTCCTTAAGAAGCACAAAGGCAATTTTAGAACCGTCTGCGTTCAAGGCAGGCTGAATAAAGCTGTACTGTTCATCCTGGAAAAGAGGCGTTACATCGCCTGTCTGAAGGTCTACGCGGACAATGCGCATCTTAAGCCCCTTCTGCTCTACGGCAACAAGCACTTTTCCGTCGCGGCTTACTGCAGGCTGATAGTAAGAGCTCTGGTCATGGGTAAGCGGCTGGTCGGTTATATTTCCGTCTTCGTCCTTTGACCATTTGTAAAGAGCAAACTGTGTTTCGTTGTAAGGAGCACGGTCGTATCGGCTGATTGCGGTGGTATAGTAAATATTTAGATTTTCGTCCGAGGTGATTTCGCTGGCACCGCGGAACAAGATGGTTTCTTTAACGTTGCCTGAATCCTGAACAAATTTCATTCCGTCCTTAGCGCTCGGATTGAGCAGAACTATGGCACTGGAAGAAAAATCTGCTCTTCTTGTTACAATAGAACCGTCATCCAGAACAATGGCAGGCTTGTAGTAATTTACGTTAAGGTCATTAGGCGAAATAATTTTTCCTTCCGGAATCTTTCTTTCGTCGGCATATTTTTTTTCAAGGGCAATTTTTGCTTCGCGGTAAATATCCTGAGGTGTGTGGCCTGTTACAAGCTTTACACTTTGTTCCCAGGTGCAATCTATATTGCGGTTACGTTCTATATCGGCAAGTGCCTGTAAGCCCCAGCGGTCGGCAATGCTGCGCATTATAAGGTAGCCCATCACATAAATCTGACTGTAAGGAGGCTCCTGTTCTGTTCCAACAAGCCGGTATGGAATAAAATTGTTATCAAGCGTAGGGGCTTTAAGGCTGAGCTCAAAATATGGGCTTCGTCCGCGTCCACCGTTGGTAAGCTCTGTTTCAAGAACTGTGGTAAGTCCTTCGAGTGCCCAGCCTGGAATGGAAGAATAATCCATGCCTCTTATTGATTCTCCAAGCAGCTTTGTAGCCAGATAATTTTTATCTTCAAAGTTTATGTTTGCAATGTGGATGAGCTCGTGGGTAAAGAACAGCTTCATCCAGTCGTCGCGAAAGCCAAAGTAATTGTCAATCAGCGGGGAGTCAAACATTACAATTTCTGGAGGAGTAAACATTGTGTAGGCATTTACAATGTTCAGGCGGCTGAATACATATACATCGGTTTTTTCCTGTGGCATTGCGTAAATGCGGGCAATTTTTTCCCAGGCTTCGTCGGCAAATTCGGCGTATTTTTGGGCAGCCTGCTCTGAGGCGTCTTCATATATAAAACGGAAGTGAGTTGTTTCGGCCTGCTTCCAGCCTTTGAATTTTACATAGTCGTTGGCAAAAGCAGCTGTTGATACAAAGAAAAGGGCAAGGGCGCCCACAAGGGAAGGTAAAAACTTTTTCATGAAAAAACTCCTTTAGTTTAAAAACAAGTAAGTATTGGTGATGGTTACAGGAATTGAAAAATATGGATTGCTTCGTCGCTTCGCTCCTCGCAATGACGGCATTTCATCATTGATTCCATGAAGTGTTTCGTCATTGCGAGCGCAGCGTGGCAATCCATAATTAGAAATATGCAATTTCATATTTCCCAAAAGTCGTAAAGCCAATCCTTTCATACAAGGCATGTGCCGGGTTATTTTTTTCTTTTACAAAAAGACTGATTTTGCGGCCTGTTTTGAGTACGCGGGTGCAGATTGTATAAACCAGGTGCCAGGCGTAATAGTTTTTGCGGTAAAGCGGGTGAGTGTAAACGCCGCCAAGCTGAACATAATTAAAGCCAATTGCGTTGGTGTTTGCCTTGGCAACTATTTCTCCGTCTGCCCACAGGGCAAAGCAAAGCTGGTCTTTTAAGATTGATTTAAGCTGAGCGGTGGCTTCGAGGTCGGTCACCTGTTTACCGGCAGGAGCAACCTCCTTGGCCATATACATTTTCTGAAGCTGCAGCAAAAGCTCTGTGTCCAGCTCCGGGGAAGCACAGCGTTTAATTTCGTCATCACAGCTGAGTGCTTCTGGTGGGGGGAGAGGGCTTGCTTGCAGTGTCATTGTATTATAGTGATTTGTCTGATAGGGCTTGCGTCCAAGCTTGTCCAACGCGTCAAGAAGGATTATGCCGGCAGTAGACTCGCCGTTGAGGCAGGAAACCTGTTTGTCTTTTAAAAAGTCTGTGAGTGTCTGTTCAAGCCCGTCCAGCTTGTCTGCGTCTGGAATGCAGTAGAGGAGGGTTTTGTCCAGGTAGAGGATGCCTTTTATTTGGGGCCCTTCGAGAGCCTCAGGGACCCCGGGGGAGTCAGATACCACTGCGGTCCCTGAGGCTCTCGAAGG
>JAFZYR010000114.1 GCA_017616165.1 Treponema sp. | reverse complement strand
TGATATGGAAAAGCCGTCCGTACGAAAGAAATACATTCCTCCGTACGACAGCATTTGGCGCATTACAAATTCAAATTTGTTCAGAAAAAAGACCTTAATTTTTTGAAGTCTATTATGGACAAAATCGCTTACGAATGACAGAAAGTTTTGACTATGGTAAAGTATTTGTTAAGTTAGTTAAGTTAGATGTGCATTAAAAATTTCTTGATTTAGACAAACTTTTTTATTATTTTAAAAGAATGGATATGACATCTACATCCCCCGTTCAGTAGGATGGTGAATTTGTACTCACAAATAAAGGCAGCATCGATTTTGGCGAAATAAATGCTGAAGTTGCAAAGAAAATTGGAAGCAGGAAAGGGCGCATGCCAATCAATTTCTTTCGAAATTCCCCTTGCGCGGTCTAGCGGGCTGCCCGATACCTATAATATAACTTCGAAACATTTATCGATCAAGAAAAAACAATTGCTAATTCTCCAGTTGTTTTATTTTACCCGTTAATACTTCCCGGCACTTCGCTGGCGGCATTTTGGGCGGCGCACCAGGTGGCTTTCTGGAGGGATTTTTCCAGGTCGGCCGTTGCAAGGTATTCGTGGACAAAGCCGGCATTAAAGCTGTCTCCGCAGGCGATAGGGTTGATGGCTTTTACCTTGAGGGTCGGGCATTCGTAAAAGGTTCCGTGGTCTGCAGCAAGGGTGGAGTCTGTTCCCCGGGTAATTACAATTATATTGTTCAGCTCGCGGCTTTTTGCACAAAGATTTTCTTGAGTCGGGGCCTGGCCAAAGGTTCGTTCGTATTCCTGGGCATTTATTTTTATGACCGAAGGAACTGCGCGTTTTACGGCATCAAGCAAATCCTGTCCTGTAAAGTCGGCCAGAACGAGCTTGCCGTTATCAAGGGCAATTCCGCAGATGTCTGCATAAAAGCCCTGAGGCCATATTCCCTGACGGCTGCCGGCTAAAATCATTGCGTCACATTCGGTAAGCTTTTCGGTAATGAGGCGCAGCATTTTTATATCATAATTTTCTGTAAGCTCTGTGGCTGCAGGCGGCTCCCCTACTACAAGCTCTGTGGTGACATTGCGCGAGCTGTCCATTAAGGTCCAGCATTCACGGATTTTTCCTGGAACACTCACATACTCAAGGCCAAGACCATCGTTTTGGGCAAGGGCAATAAATTCCTGGTCGTTTTCGTTTCCAAGCGGGCATACGGTTATGGCACAGCCCTTTTCAAGCTGATTAAGTACCCTGGCAGAATTTACGGCCTTTCCCGAAGCATAAAGTGAATATCGTCTTGAACGATTGACCTCGCCTTCTGTAAACGAGTCGAACAGCACCGAACGCTGATAGGTTGCGCTGAAGCACACACAAAGTATTTTTTTCATAATGTTTTCCTACCCTTTATCATAAGGGCAACAATGCGATTAGTAAAGAAAAATAAATTGTAGGTGATTTATCTGATTGAATTCTGAAAATTTTAGTGTAAAATAGAAGAAACTGTAGTTTTTATAAGCTGCAAAAAGGAGTTTTTATGATTCAGAAAAGACCTTTGGTTAATGATTTGTATACAGCAGACCCTTCTGCACATGTTTTTAATGACAAGATTTATATTTATCCGTCACATGATGAAGATATTGATGTGGCAAATAACGATAACGGCGACCAGTATGATATGAAGGACTATCATGTCTACGAAATGAAGGATGAAAACACCCTTCCTCGTGACTGCGGCTGCGTTTTGACACTTGCAGACGTAAAATGGGCAAGCAAGCAGCTTTGGGCACCGGACTGTGTAGAACGCAATGGAAAATACTACTTTTTCTTCCCTGCCCGCGACAAAAACGGCATGTTCCGTGTAGGTGTAGCACTTGGCGACAAGCCGGAAGGTCCTTTTAAGCCTGAAGATAACTACATTCAGGGTACCTACAGTATTGACCCATGCTGCTTCCCTGACACAGACGGAAAATACTACCTTACCTTTGGTGGACTTTGGGGCGGCCAGCTTGATCAGTACCGCAACAACACCTGGGGCGCAGAAAACAAGGAGCCGCGCGAAGAAGAAGCCTGCACTCCAAAAATTGCCCTTATGAAAGAAAACATGACAGAGCTTGCAGAAGCTCCACGCGACCTTGTAATTGTTGACGAAAACGGCAAGCCTCTGCTTGGTAAGGACGAAGACCGCCGCTACTTTGAAGACCCATGGCTTTTCAAAAAAGGCGACACCTACTACTTTACCTATTCAACAGGAACAACCCACTTCTTGTGCTATGCCACAAGCAAGAACGTATACGGCCCATACACCTACGGCGGCAAAATCCTTACCCCTGTTCTTGGCTGGACCACCCACCACTCAATCCTCGAGTATCACGGCAAGTGGTACCTCTTCTACCACGACTGCGAACGCTCCAACGGCGTAAACCAGAAGCGCAACGTAAAGTTCCGCGAACTAACCTTCAACGCCGACGGTTCAATTCAGACCATGGATGGAATGGAGTGGAAGTAAAAAAAAGGAGCCCTAGAGGCTCCTTTTTTTATTCTTCAATTATTTCTTCTACCTGTTCAACTGTCATGCCTAGCGATTTTGCAATCAGTTCCACAGAAGCTCCGTTTGAATATAAACTTTTGGCTACTTCCAGGGCTTTTTGTCGTGCGCCTTGTTGCATGCCTATAGCAATTCCTTGTTCCATCGCAATTTCAATTGCCTTTTTGAAAGACTTTTTTGGAAAAAGTTTGTTGTAATTATGCTCAACAATTTCTATGAACTGACAATACTG
>JAFZYR010000113.1 GCA_017616165.1 Treponema sp. | reverse complement strand
TGTTCGGGTCAGGCGAAAAAAGCCACGTAGCGCCAGTCGGAAAAAGCCAATATTAGACAAACGAAAAGAACCAAAACTACCCGAATCAGACCTCCTTTTTAGAGTAATTCAGGTTGTTCCATTACAGGAACAGCTTTTATTTTTTTAGTAGTTAGAGAAATAACTTCCCGCTTCAAGCCGCGATGGCTGTCCCCATTGAAGTTAAAAATCAGAGAATCATCGAAGATTCTGTCGAGAGCACAAAGCAGCGTTTCTTCCTCTGTGAAATTCTGCCTCCACGAAACTGGCTGTTTGTTGCTTGTAAAAACAATATTAGAACAGCCTTCCTTGTGGTAACGGCGGTCAATCAGATCGAAGAACAGTCTTGTGTTTTCTGCATCAAAAACACAATGTCCAACTTCATCAATAATCAGACATGATGGTTTAATCAGTCTTGTCATAACCCGGCTGACACGGTCATACTTTCTTGCTTCTGTAAACAGGTCATTCAATTCTGTCATTTTAATGAAATATGCTTTCATCATTTTCTGACAGCATTCATAACCAAATGCCATAGCAAGATGAGTCTTACCTGTTCCAGCAGGACCAATAAAAGCGAGATTCTTGTGCGAATACATCGGAGCAAGACTCTGTATGCTTTTTAGTCTCTCAACATCACGACCTTTTACATCATCAAATTTGAAGTTTTCAAAAGTTCTAGGATTCTTCAAAGGAAGTCTACTGCATTTAAGCAGAAAATCTATAGACATTTCCTGCTTCTTTTCTACAAGCATTTCAAATGTCTGTGTAATTGCATCAATGATTTCCTCTGAAAAATCATTCTCCATTGCGAAAGCTGCAAAATCTTCTGCAGGTACCCTTAATCTCAATTCTTCAAAACTTTTTCTTAATGCTTCAATGTTATTCATCATCATCCTCCCTACTAAAATCAAAGCTGTCAAAATTCAGTTCATAACTGCTTTCTTCAAGCTGTTTTATTACCGTTTTTACTGTTGCAGTTGGAAACTCTTCCGGCTGTTCTACTGCATACTGATCTTTACAGAATCTGTCTTTCTTACTCCATGTAACTTCATGAGTTATCAGGGATTCAGAAAGATCGTCTGAATAAATCGTAAGCAGTCTGTCAGTTCTGTTTACTCTGACAGTTTTCTTCGTGTAATAATACGGAACTCCAAAACGACGGCCTTCATAATTTACAAAGCCGTCGAATGAAATTCTTCGCTCGGGACAAAGATAAGGTAATAGCCCTGCATCTTTGTTTAATGATGTATAAACATTACCGCATTCTTTTAGATGACAATCCTCCGGTATTCCATCGGTTGCCCGATGATATTTTGCATTCTGTTTTGAGCACCATTCGAGAGCACTCTCATTCAAATCTGTAACATTCCAGAAAGTTCTTCCTGCAAGGAAATTGTCTTTTACAAACTGTATAAGACGTTCTACTTTACCTTTTGTGAAAGGATGATATGGCTTACACAGTTTTGTCTGGAAACTAACAATCTTCATGAACTGCTCATAATCTCGGTTCCATACAGGATTTCCTTCCTGGTCACGCTTAATGACAACACTTTTCATATTGTCTGTAAGAACGTAACGGGGAACACCCATGTATTTAAATGCATGCAGCATTCCTATGAAAAGATTTTCCTGTTTTGCATTCGGAAAGAATTCAACATAACGCTGTCCGCAATGATGACATATCATAGCAAAACAGGCTGCCTGTGTAGTTCCGATTTCTGAATAATCATGAACATGAACGAAGCCCCAGTCCATCTGATATGCTTCTCCAGGACCTGTAAAATATCTTCGGCCTCTGTTTTGTCCTTGAGGAAAAACAAGCTGGCGTTTCGCTGGTACGAGATTACGGTGAGAAGCGATATAATTCTTTACGGTACTTATACCACCTTTGTAGCCGACACTCTTCAACTGATCAAAGCACACTTCCGAGTTTGTTACGCCCTGTTTCAGCAGGTTGTCGATTATTCCGGTGTAACCAGATAAAACTGTTATTGAAAGTTTCTTCCCGGCAGAACCGTGAGGAACTTCTTTGAAACCATGTTTCTTGAGTCTTCTTAATCTGGCTCGTGTGATTCCGGTAAGTCTTTCAAGTTCTGCAAGATTTACATCTTGTGTTTTGAAATTTTTGCCCTGTCTGCTCTTCAACAGATCAATGGCCTGTGTTAAACTTAATTGTTGCCCATTGTCATTTTTCATAGCTCCTTTTTCGAGTAGTTTTGGTTCTTACTCATTTTGGAGCATTTCTATGAATTATGGCAATGGCTTTTTTTAT
>JAFZYR010000112.1 GCA_017616165.1 Treponema sp. | reverse complement strand
GAATTCCTGACATACATCTGTTGTGATTGTGAATCCAGGTGGAACTGGAAGACTTAAAGGTTTCTTTGCCATCTGAGCAAGGTTAGCACCTTTACCACCGAGTTCGGCGCGCATTGATTCATCACCGTCAGCGTCGCCGTTACCAAAAAAGTAAACATACTTTGTTGCCATTGATTTTACTCCATATTTAAAAAAATATTTTCAAGTTAGTCTTTATATAATATAGATAAAAATCGATAGCGTCAATTAGTGAACCGCGCGTGTCAAGAGAGCGAAAGCCCTGGTCTTGTAGTATCACTAAAAATCCAATATCATAAACACATTATGAGCGAGTCGAAGAACATACAAAATCTTGAAGTCCTCCGTGCTACCGAAGAATGGCAGAGAGCCGGTGCTTACTCTGTGCGCATTGAGGGGATGAACAGGCAGCATCATATTCCGCTGCGGGATGAGTTTGATGAACACGACTGCGATGGAACAAAATATATTGTCCTTCTGGATGACGGGTATCCTGTGGCAACCTGCAGGTTTTATGAAAACACTTTGGAGAGCGGTCATGCCGCCGGCAGCGTAACACTTGGCCGTGTGGTTGTCCTACCCGACTACCGTGGACTTGGTCTAGGAAGGAAGGTTATAATTGAAGCCGAGTCCTGGGCAAAAGAACTCGGCTTTAAACAAATAGACATTGACAGCCGGCTGGAAGCAATTCAGTTTTACGAAAAGCTGGGCTATCGGCACGCAGAAAAAAATGGCGACATAATCAAGAGCGGAAGCTTCGATTGTATCGCCATGTATAAAAAAATCTAAGGACAAAAAATGGATAACGAGTCTTTACTCTGAGTAAAACCACATTATGGCATCAGCATCGAACAAAGACTCAAAGCTTATACCCTTTATGCCAATCTGTTTTTGAAAAGCGTTGCCTGAATAATCCCATTCATCAAAGAAGTGGAAAACAGGACCTTCTTTGGTCGAAATGATATATTCATTACCTTCGCCGCCAAGACCAGAATCCGTCGTGAGATAATAATATTCAACGCTGCTGATTGTGTAATTTATTGTCTTTGTTTTTCCGCCCCAGGTAAAATCAAGCTTTGCTTTTTTTGCGTCAAGATTAAAGGTCCAGTTTATTTCATTTCCGTCATCACCATATTGAATTGCAATATTACGGCCTTTTTTTGGTGTAGTCTTTTTGTACTTTGAACCGTTTTTCTTTGACTTATAAATAACGCCGGAATCACCCTTTGCATTGTTCATCTGATCATACAACTTTTTAATACTTTCGGTATTTTCATTGCTAGTATTTCTACTGCCGCTTTCACTTTCTGCTGCAACCTGTGCAAAAGCATTTCCCAAGCGAGTGTAAAGATCTGTAAGGTCATCATTTCCATAGGCATAATCTGCAGCAGCGTTAGAGGCTGTGTCATAATCAATGCTGCTTGTATCAAGGTTCTGATAAGCTTTTGCTACAGCCTTAGAGTTAGCCTCAACTACCGCGTAATCCTTTGAGTTGCAGTTTTTCTTAAGCTCGGCCATCGGGTCCATTCCCATTGCTTTGAGAAGAGCTGCAGACTGGGCATCAAGCTCGCTGGCAGCAACTACAACAATAGCACAGGTAGTAATCATGCCAAATTTATCAATGCAGTTAGAGCCGCTTATTCCATATTTATTTAAAATTCCATCAACCGTTGTTTTTTGTTTTGCAGTTGCATTAATTGAGTCACCTGACCATACACCAGCAGTCTGTAATTCCTTTACAATTGAGTTCAAATTTTTAGCCCAGTTTTTTACATCGCTGTCTGTAACACCTGTGCTTGCAGGCTCTGCAAATAAAGCAGATACAAATAACACACACATAAGAATTGCTGTTATTCTTTTGAAAATACTTCTCATAAAAAAAACTCCTTATAAATATTATAACATAATATTTGCAACTATGTATTTTTTTTCGTTATAATCAAGACAATATGTGGATTTTACTTGTCTTACTTTACGGACTTCTCAAGGGCGGACGCGAAATTGCCAAGAAAAAGGCAATGTCAAAAAACACCGTGATGGAGGTGCTCTTTGTTTATACCCTCATGTCCTTTGTATTTGTTCTGCCGGAAATTCCACAGGCCGGCGGAATGGAGCCGCGTTTTTTTGGATTCATTGCACTCAAATCCTTTGTGATGTTCCTTGCCTGGATATTCGGATTTTATTCTCTCAAAAAAATGCCGGTAAGTCTTTACGGAGTTTTGAGTCTTTCACGCGTGCTTTTTTCAACCTTTAGCGGAGTCATTTTCTTACACGAAATTTTAAAGGGAAATCAGATTGCAGGGCTTGTAATTGTATGCGCCGGGCTTTTGCTGCTGCGTGTAACACCAGGCAAAAAAAATCTGCCCGACACAGAACAACAAACCGGGCCGGAAGCAGCAGTTCCAGAAGCTGCACAAACTGAACCACCTGCCCCGCAAGCCGAGCCTGTAAAACCGGTCTTTATAATTCTTGCCTTTGCCTCGTGCATACTCAATGCCGTGAGCGGCTTTATGGATAAAATCCTTATGCGCGATATAACAAGCTCGCAGCTGCAGTTCTGGTACATGCTTTTTCTGGTAATTTACTACGGCCTTTTTATGCTTATCCGCCGCATCAAAATTAATCCGACAGTCTTTAAAAACGTCTGGGTGTGGGCACTTGCAATTATGTTTGTAATTGGCGACAAGGCCCTTTTCATAGCAAACGGAATGGAAGCAAGCCGCATAACAATAATGACGCTCATAAAGCAGAGCGCCTGTCTCGTTACAATTATTGGCGGAAAAATTTTCTTTAAGGAAGAACACATACTCTACCGCTTATTCTGTGCGGCAATCATTCTTGGAGGAATAGGACTAAGCCTTATCTCCCTTTGATGCTTTTTCTCCGGCCGGAAAAGCGCGTTCTTCAAACTCTTCGATTGGAAGCGGCTTGGCAAAATAAAAGCCCTGAATCAAATCACAGTGCTGATCTGCAAGGAAGTCTACCTGTTCGCGGGTTTCAATTCCTTCGGCAACAATCTGCATACCAAGCTTTTTGGCCAGCTTGATGGTATCTCCAACAATAAGGTCGGCACGCTTTTTATCATCAATTTCGCGGAAGAACTGTGCGTCAAGCTTAATGATATCAAGCGGGAGCTCCTTAAGCGAATTGAGCGAAGAATAACCCGCACCAAAGTCGTCCATGCTTACTTTAAATCCAAAGTCCTTGAGCTTCTTTACAGTTCCAAGCAGGGCCTGCTTATCATCAAAGAAGGCGCTTTCGGTAAGCTCCAGCTCTATGAACTCGTGAGGCACCTTGTATTCATCAACAATATTGCAGATATGCTCCGCAAGGTCATCGCGGCTAAAATGCGCACGGGAAACGTTTACAGAAATTGGCACCAGTTTCTTTCCCTGCTCAAGCCACTGGGCCTGAAGCTTTGCAACCTCGGTAAGCATAAAATCATCAAGCTTAATGATAAAGCCGTTCTTTTCAAAAATAGGAATAAATTTTCCTGGAGAAACAAAACCATATTCCGGATGAATCCAGCGTACCAGAGCTTCGGCAGCACTAAGCTCTTCTTTTTTTGTCGAATACTTTGGCTGCAGATAAACCTGAAATTCATTGTTAGCCAGAGCCTTGTCCATATCATCTTCTACATGGCGTTCCCAAACCTGTTCTTCGCGCATTGATTCATCAAACCACAAAACCTTATCGGATGATTTTTCCTGCTTTGAAAGTGCAGCACCGGCATTAGAAATTTTTTCTTCAAGATTATCTGCACGTGTAAGAATGCGGCAGGCTCCGGCTTCAAAGAACAAATGCTGATTCTTACGGCAATCATTAAGTGCATCCATAATAATCTGCATGCGGATATCAAGAAGCTCCTTGTTATCAAAATGAAGCAGAAGTACAAAATCACCCTTTTCAAGATGTGCTGCAAGTTCCTGTCGTCGTTTAATTAATTCATTAAGCTTTTTGTAAAAATCTTCCAGAAGATTATCCCCTGCTTTAATACCGTATGCAGTCTGATAGTTACGGAATTTTTCCATTCTAAGACATACAATTACATAGCTGCGGTGTCGTTTTTTTATAAGCTTACCTGCCTTATACAGGAAGAAATCTTTGTTTTGACCACCAGTAGCCGGATCTGTATAAATAAGTTTTTTGATTTTTCTACGTTGAAGAATTATAGAAATAAGCTTGTAATGTTCATAAAACCAGATAAAGACAAATACAAAAATCAGAATAACAATAAGGAATTCAAGCCGCCCCATTTCCAGCATTTTTCTTACGCTGCGTTTTTCAATAGCTGCATTTATACCTGGAATATCTGTTTTATACAACATCCACATTGTATATTGACTATCTTTGCTTATTGCCCAATCATAAACCTGTTTATCATTTAGGGAATCAAAACCTATATTAAAATGATTTTTGAATAAATTAAGGACCTGCATATCCTTTTTAGTAAACCACAGAAAAACATTTGGCGCATCATCATCATTATCAATAACCTCATAGACAGAAGATTGTTCTGTAAAATAAAATCCATTCTCTTCAAATGACGAACGGTCAAAATATTTTTTGTAGGTAGAATCATTAATATTTCTGTCCCCAAAAGATGCAAGGACATTAAAATCATCATCTACAATGTTTATTGCGCCTATTGTTTCATAATCATATTTTATGATGTTAGATAATTCCTGCTGTGCATCAGGTCCAAGAGTTTTTGTTTCAGAATCCCAATCCGTATTCACATATTCAACAATTGTTTTACAGGTATCTGCATTATGAACTATAAGATCATGAGTTTCAGAACTAAAATTAACAGTCAGAACAATCGTTATTGCCGTAATAAAAGCTAATTCTACAAGAATAACTTCAATAAATTGCGGCCATATAGTATTTTTTCTAAGTCTTTTGATGCGTTTTTCTTTTTTCTTGCTCATGATTTAGTGTTACTCCTGTTTAGGATTATCTTGCGGTTGCATAATTTTGTAAATACCCCTTGCAAAGGTAGCAGCATACTTTTCATTCTGAGGACGATTTATAAGAATGATGATTGTGGTTTTTGTATCGGGATGATAGGTTGCAAACGAATTAAAAACATTGGTTGCGCCGCCGTGAAAGATTTCTCCGTTCTGAACATAAAGGCCGTAGCCGTAGGATTCACTGTCTATCATTTTTTTGTAGGTCTTTTTGTTTACAACCTTGCCGCGTACAAGACGGTCTATCCATTTGTACAAATCTACAACGCTGGAATTAACATCGCCGTAGCCTGTTGCAAAGCCGTCGGGAATGCTGTAGTAGCGGTTCTTCCAGTCATAGCCGCGGGTATCGGTTTTCTGAAACTCTATGTTGGTATTGCGCATGTCACACGGAACAAAAATATTTTTCTGCATGTATTCCTTAAAGCTCAGGCCCGAAACCTGCTCTATGATTTTTGCCAGCAGATAGTAGTTTGTGTTGCAGTAAAAATACTCGGTGCCCGGATCAATAAAAAGCGGAGCGTCGTTCAAATACTTAAGGATGATTTCTTCTTCCACAGGCTCGTTGCGCACGGTGGCGTTTTCGATTTTTGTTGCAACCTTAGTCGGAAAAAATTCGTAAGGCGCATTCAGACAGTCGGTAAGCCCTGAGTGCATGTCCAGAAGCATTTCGATTGTAATGTCGTCGCCGTACTGAAAGTCAGGAAAATACTTAGAGATTTTGTCCTGAACCGACAGCTTCTTTTTTTCTTCCAGCTGCATGATTGCCGCTGCCGTCATCTGCTTTGTGAGTGAGCCTATTTCAAAGGTTGTGTTGATTTGTATCTGTTCAGACTGCGGGTCCTTCCTGTCGCACAGCCCGTAGCCCTTTGCAAGAACTATGTCCTTGTTTTTTGCAATGAGCACAGCGCCTTCAAATTTATTTTTTTCCAGGTACTCTTCTATGAGTTCAATCTGACTCTGGTAAGCATCACTTACAATCTGGTCGCAGTCAAAAATATCCTTGCTTTTGCAGGAAGCAAATAAAATCAGAGCACCAAGGCAGGCAGTAAAGAGAAGCTTGATTTTAGGGCTCTGTTTTACTTTCATTTTTCTTCCACCGGTAAATACCATTTGTGAGTTTTTATTGCATTGCGTAAAAAGCGGTCTGCTTCGTCGCAGGTTTCTTCTATAAGGTCTGTGTCTATGTCGTGCCCGCAGTTTGAATACATTATGAGCTTTCCGTGGGGCAGACATTTTGCCGTGCGCATCATAAGCTCCGGTGTGCTGATAGGGTCTTCTACTCCGCCAAGCATAAGGACAGGAACTGTGATTTTTTTAAGCTCTTCGCAAAGCTTTTCCTCTGAGCCAAGTGCCATGAGCGGGCGTCCGTAGTCAATTTTTCGTTCCTGTTCCGGAGCTGGCGGTTGATCTGCAATATGGGCACTGCGTCTGTCTCGTCTTAGCTGTCGCGCTGGGTCGTTATCAACCGGCGGATTAAACGGAGGAATTTCCTTTATGATTCCCTGAGCAAGCATCTGTCGGTAAGACATTGTTCCGGCTGCAAGACTGTGAGGGCCGCCAACCACTGCAACAAAGGCGTTTACTCTTTCCTGGGATCGCAGCATAAGATGCCAGCCTACGCCAGAGCCGTGAGAAGCACCCATATAAGTAAAGCGGCCAATTCCCATTTTGTCTGCAAAGGCAACTACATCGTCTGCAAAAATGTCGTACCAGTGCTCACCGTAATCTTCGTCAATTAAGGTTGAAGGATGAAAGCCGCGGAGTGTAATGCAAAAAACATGCCAGCCAAGAGTTGCAAGGTGCTGCTGCATTCCCTTTGGATAAAAGCCCACCTGCGCAGAAAGAATAATATTATCTGCATCAAGCGCACCCGTGCCGTATTCTTCGTAAAAAAGTGAGATTTTGTCATTAATCTTGATGTGCGGCATTATTTTGTTTACTCCGTGTCCTATTGATATTATATTTATAGGTAGAAAATAATTCTAGTGGAACATCCCACCGTCATTGCGAGGAGCGCAGCGACGCGGCAATCCACAAATCAGGAGGCATAATATGAAAGAAATAACAATTACTTCACAAAACTACGAAGCAGAAGTTATCAAAAGCGACAAACCTGTAATGCTTGATTTTTGGGCTCCCTGGTGCGGACCTTGCAAAATGCTTGGCCCTGTAGTATCCGAAATTGCCGAAGAACACGACGAAATAAAAGTAGGCAAAGTAAACGTAGACGAAGAATCCGACCTTGCCGAACAGTTTGGCGTTATGAGTATACCTACCCTTGTCATGATGAAGGAAGGCAAGGTTGTAAATTCATTTACAGGCTTTGCACCTAAAGAGAGTCTGGAAAACTTTATTAAAGGGTAACATTCTCCAAAAAACGTCATTGCGAGCACGAAGTGCGTGGCAATCCAGTCAAAATTAGGTGTAGACTGCAATAACTACAACAACTACCAACACCAATAACAACTTTATTTTGTAGTTATTGTTGTTGGTTGTG
>JAFZYR010000111.1 GCA_017616165.1 Treponema sp. | reverse complement strand
TTTTTGTTTCTTCCTGAATATCATAAAGCAGGTTTTCTTCGCCGCCCCATTGAGTTCTGTCAAATGGAAGATCAAAAAATCCTGCTGTTTTGCTTTTCATAAAGGTGTTGATGAATGCTTCACTTTCAAGGCCCTGTTTTGAGGAATTTTCAAAAAGCCGTCCCTGAACTGCACAAAGCTGCCTCTGAAACTGTGAAAGTGTTTTATTTTCCAATGATTTCATCAAAATATTTTCCTTCACGTCTGAATTTTCGGCAGATTTCATTTGCAAGAGATATTCCTAACTGTCTGTTTTCTTCGCTTTTAAGGATTAATGAATCGCGTTCTTTTTTTGTATATTTCTTTTCTTCAAGAATCTTAATTGCATCGCAGGCTTTCTGAGTTATTGAAACATATTGAATTCCAAGTTTTAGAGCACTAAGACTTTCTACAAGAGCTTTGTCTGTAATTTCTCCATCAAAGAATCTATCGAGGACAATATACATTCTGTCATTTGCAATGTAGCCTTTTATTATGTCAGCATCTTTTATAAGATCAAGTGTAGGTGTAATTATTGATTTAGCGTCATCTGTGATTCGTCCGCGATTATAAGCTACAAACAATGCCCAGTCTAGACCTAGCGGTAAATCCACAACCTTAAGGTCGGAATCATCAAGTTCCAGTTTATACAAAACAGAATCAGAATAATTGCAAATAAGGGTTTCCGGTTGCTCGCGGGTAGTCCCCATATAAAAGCCTTTCCCAAAATCGCAAAGAGCACGACTTATAGGCTGAATTTTTCCATTGAGACCATTCTTTGAACCATGAAACAATGTTATGGGCATATTTACATTATACAATGGAATTTGGAAAAAAGTAATAGAATATATTGTTTTCATATTTCAAATTTTTCTATATAATTTTAATCATGAATAACAAACATAAAATGCAAGCTCTACAGGAGCTTGCGGCTAAAAATGGTCCTTTGTGTGTAGGGCTCGATACAGACCCTTCTTATATTCCGGAAAATATTGTTAAACAGTATGAAAATGCGCCTGCAGCTGTGCTTGAATACAATAAGCAGATAATTAATCGCGTAGCTGCCGACAAAACTGCGTGCTGCTTTAAAGTTCAGATTGCTTATTACGAGGCAATGGGACTTGAAGGCCTAAAGGTTTATTCGCAGACTCTTAAGCTGGTGCGCGACAGTGGCCTTATTGCAATTTCCGACATCAAGCGAGGAGACATTGGTGCTACTTCTCAGGCTTACGCTCGTGCTCATTTTACCGGGGACTTTGAAACTGATATCATCACAATAAATCCTTATATGGGTTTTGATACCCTGCAGCCTTATACAAAATATGCTGAACCGGAAAACGGCGGCAAGGGAGCATTTGTTCTTTTGTGCACTTCAAATCCCGGCATGACTGATATTGAACATCAGGAGCTTAAGGCCGGCGGGCTTTTGCTTGAACGCGTCGGTGACGAAATTGCCAGAATCGGCAGTGATTTTGCAAAGTTTTATCCGGAGCAGACCTGCGGCATTTATGGTGCCGTAGTTGGTGCCACACAGGTTGCAGATGCCCGCTATCTTCGTGATAAATACAAGGATACCTTCTTTTTGATTCCAGGCTATGGTGCTCAGGGCGGCGATGCTGCAATTTGTAAGACACTTCTGGAACGCGCCGGTGGAACTGTGAACTCTAGCCGTGGTATTCTTTGTGCTTGGAAGAAAAATGCAGATTTGGAAGGCAAGATTGCTGCAGGTACTCTCACAATGGATGATATTGCAGGGGCTGCGGCTAAGGCTAGTTATGATAGCAAGGTGGATTTGACGAGGTAACTTATGTCATCAGATTGTTGTGAAAAAACATACCCATTATATACTCAAGGAAATGTGGTGAGCTGCACTTCTGTGGAAGGTGCGTCGCCAAAAGGCAGCGTTTGGCAGCTTATTGTTGAGCTTCCTTGGGGTGAAGAGGCTCATCCAAAATCGCTTCCACTTGCGGGACAGTTTTATATGCTCCAGGCAGCAAGAACTAACACCCTGCTTGGACGCCCTATAAGTGTTTTTCATGTAAATAAAGAGGCTGCGCGCCCACAAATAGAATTTCTTATTCTTATAAAAGGTCAGGGAACTGTAGAGCTTTGCAGTCTTATGGCAGGAGATAAAGTAAACCTGCTGGGTCCATGTGGAAATTGTTTTCTTTCCACGAAAGGTAAAGTTTGTATCATCGGTGGAGGCATTGGTGTGGCTCCAGTCGCAGGCTTTGCAGAAACACTCCCGCCACAGTCTTATGATTTTTATGCCTCCTTCAAAAGCGGCAGCTACGGGCTTCAGAATATAAAACCTGCAAAGCTTACAATCACGACAGACGATGGTTCAGTCGGCGTTCACGGAATGCTCCCTGCAGCACTTACCGAACAGACAATGCGCGAGGGAAACTATGCCGCTGTTTATGCCTGCGGTCCAACTCCAATGTTGGCTTATGTTAAGAAAGTTGCAGAGGCCTGTGATCTTCCTTGTTATCTTAGTCTTGAAGCTCACATGGCTTGTGGTGTAGGAGTTTGTCTTGGCTGTACAATCCAGACAAGCGAAGGAAAAAAGCGCTGCTGTACAGAAGGTCCTGTTTTCTACAGCCGCATCCTTGATTTTGAAAATCTTGACGGAACCAAAACCCGCGAAAGTGTTGCAGGCATAAAGGTTCAGCCACGCCGCGAGCCGCTCACAACAGAGCCTGACCTCAGTGTAGAAATCGCCGGAGTTCATTTCAAGAACCCTGTAATTGCAAGCTCGGGCTGCTTTGGCTTTGGTACAGAATACGAATCTGTTTTTGATGTAAGCCGTCTTGGCGGTATTTCCAGCAAGGGCCTTACTCTTGAACCACGCCAGGGCAACGATGGAATCCGTGTTTACGAAACTCCATCCGGACTTATGAATTCAATCGGGCTTCAGAATCCAGGAATCCCGCATTTTATAGAACACGAGCTGCCTGCTATGCTCAAGCTTGGCCCTGTTGCCATTGCAAACCTTAGCGGAAGCTCACTCGAAACCTACACAAAGGGCGCCGAGCTTCTGGATAAAACAGAAGTTCCAATGATAGAGCTCAATATTTCCTGTCCTAACGTAAGTGCAGGTGGAGCCGCCTTTGGAATGACCTGCCAGGCTGCCGGTGAAGTTGTTCGTGCCGTACGTGCCGTTACAAAAAAACCGCTTGCCGTAAAGCTTACACCGCAGTCGCTTGAGCTCAACTCAGTTGCACTTGAATGCATTAAAGCCGGTGCAGACGCAATAAGCCTTTGCAACTCCTTCCAGGGAATAGCAATTGATATTGAACGTGGCGTGCCTGTATTTGATAAATTAAAGGCCGGTCTTGGTGGTCCGGCTGTTCGCCCTATAGCAGTTCGTCTTGTTTACGAGCTTGTTCAGGCTATAAATACATTGCCGGCCGACCAGAGGGTTCCTGTAATTGCTCTTGGAGGAATTGCCACCTGGCAGGACGCAGTAGAGTTTATTATGGCAGGTGCCGACGCAATTCAGGTTGGAACCGCCACCTTTGCAAATCCAAATGCGATGATAGAAATAATTGATGGTCTGGAAGCTTTTATGAAGAGAAAAGGGTATAACAAGCTTTCTGATTTTAGGGGAATCATACAAAAATGAGGAAGGTTTTCTTAGAGGGCCTGCGCGACGGCGTTCCGATTGGCCTTGGCTATTTGGCAGTTGCTTTTTCTCTTGGTATTGTTGCGCGAAATGCCGGGCTTACTCCCATCCAGGGCTTTATTGCAAGCTTTTTTAATCTTGCATCTGCAGGGGAGTATGCGCTTTTTACTTCCATGCAGACCGCCGCTTCTTTCCTGGAAATTGCCCTGATTACTCTTGTTGTAAATGCCCGCTACCTGCTTATGAGCTGTGCGCTGGCACAACGATTTGACCCTGCCACACCAATGATTCACCGTCTGGGGGTAGGTTTTGGAATAACAGACGAGCTTTTTGGAATAGCAATTGCCCGTCCTGGAACAATAAATCCTTTTTACAGCTACGGAGCCTTTTTTGTTGCAATACCACTTTGGAGTATAGGAACTTCTTTAGGAATCATCGCCGGAAACTTCCTCCCGGTCCGTGTAGTAAGCGCACTTTCTGTAGCTCTTTACGGTATGTTCCTTGCAATTATCATTCCGCCGGCTAAAAAGAACCTGACTATTGCAATTGCAGTTGCAGTGAGCTTTTTGTGCAGTTATATCTGTGGGATTATTCCTTATGTAAAGGAATTGAGTTCAGGTACTCGCACAATCATCCTTACAGTAGTAATCGCAAGCATTGTTGCGCTGATAAAACCGATTGAAGATACTGAAACAACAAGCGGCCCTTCGAGAGCCTCAGGACCCGCAGCGACTTCAGATAATATCGTGGCCCCTGAGGCTCTCGAAGGGGCACAAGAAGGAGACTCACTATGATGTATAACTACCTTGCCATCTTTACTGCGTTTGGGGTGTCATACCTTATCCGCGTGCTGCCGCTGACACTTATACGCAAACCTATTAAAAACAGGTTTATTCGTTCGTTTTTGTATTATGTGCCGTATGTAACGCTTGCTGTGATGACTTTTCCGGCCATTATTCAGGCAACACAGAGCCCGATTGCAGGAATTATAGCACTTGCTGTGGGAATAATCCTTTCCCTTCTGGGTGCCGGACTATTCCCTGTTGCCTGTGCCTGCTGTGCCGTTGTTTTTATAGCAGAATTTTTCCTGTAAAAGCTAAGCCTTATTTCTGGTACACAGGACTCTTTTCTACATGGTTATCTGCAAAGTGTGCAATTACGCAGTAGCAGGAACCATCAGGAATAGGATTTCCCATAAGCCAGTCGTATTCGATTTCAATACGTTCCTGGGGAATTCTATCGACTTTTACTATATAATATTATATAATTGAAACGCTAATTTTTTCAAAAATCATTGAAGGGGCCCTTCGAGTGCCTCAGGGACCCTAATTATTGTATTTATAAGGAGCTAATATGCCACAGAGCGGTAAATCCGTTTTTTCTGCTGATCTTCTTAAGTTTATTGAAGATTGGAAGGATAAACCGGGAAATCTCATCATGATTTTGCACCGTGTTCAGGAAGAACAGGGGTACATTTCTAACGAAGCAGCAATGGAAGTAGCAGAGCGCACAAATATTCCTGCAGCCCGCGTTTTTGGAGTTGTTTCGTTCTATCATTTCTTTAAGACCGAAAAGCCTGGAAAGAATCAGATCAGCGTTTGCTTGGGAACAGCCTGCTACCTCAAGGGCGGTCAGGACCTGTACGATGAGCTTGCTAACATTCTTGGGCTCAAAAAGGGTCAGTCTACTACAGATGACGGCGAATTCTCCCTCGAAGGTGTACGCTGTATCGGCTGCTGCGGACTTGCTCCTGTAATTTCTGTTAATGGCGAAGTTTACGGTAATCTTGTAAAATCTCAGCTCGCCGGCATTGTCGATAAATATCGCAAATAGGAACTGGAGGAAAATATGACACGTGAAGAACTTAAAAAATTCCGTACAGCTTCTTTTGACGAAATGAACAGCTGGTTTAGTGACGGAAAAACAATTCAGATTATTGTAGGAACAGGTACTTGCGGTAACGCTTCCGGTGCCCAGGCTACAATTGCTGAATTCAAAAAAATAGTTGATGAAAAAGGCCTTAAGGATGTAAAAATCCGTTCTGTTGGATGTATGGGTCTATGTTCCTACGAGCCTGTTGTAGAAATTGTTGCTCCAGGCATGGAAAAGGTAATCTACGGTGGAGTTAAAGCTGATAAGGCTGCTGCAGTAGTAGATTCAATTGCATCAAAAACAATCCTTAAGGACATGGTTGTTGGCGGCGTTAGCTTTACAGAAGATGCAAACGCAAGCGCAATCGACAACGCAGTTCCTTCTTATAACAAGCAGAAGCGTATCGTTTTGCGCAACTGTGGTGTAATTAATCCTGAAAATCTTGAAGAATATGTTGCCCGCGACGGTTACAAGGCTCTGGAAAAGGTTCTTTTTGACATGACTCCGGAAGCTGTTATCGAAGAGCTCAAAAAATCAGGTCTTCGTGGTCGTGGTGGAGCCGGATTCCCTACAGGTCTTAAGTGGGAAGCTGGTTTTAAGGCAGTTTCAAAGAATAATATCAAATATGTAGTTTGTAATGCCGATGAAGGTGACCCTGGTGCTTACATGGACCGTTCTAC